>CAZMMH010000432.1:0-2358 GCA_964567315.1 uncultured Gammaproteobacteria bacterium | reverse complement strand
GGCCGCGACGCCGTCCTGCAAAATGGCCGCACCGTGCCGACGGTGGTCCTCGAAGGCAGCGGACCGCCGCTCGAACGACCTGTCCTGCCGGACACGGCCCGCTTCCTGCCCTGCGTTACCGGGCAACTTTCTCACCAAGCCGCGTCGGTCGTGCTCGATGACCTCGGCCGTATCCGTTTCCGGGAGAGGGTGACGGCCTTCCATGAGGACATCGAGGCAGAAGGCGCCGATCAGGCCCTGTACGCCGGGCTCGCGGCGGCCCTCGGCTACCGCCGCAACCGTGACCCGATGCGCCGCCTCGCCGCGTTCCTGCCGTACCGGGAACTGCAAACGTTCCTTGCCGCCGGTCGCGGGGAGGCCGCCCGCCGCACCGCCGCCGAGGGGCTCCTCCTGGGGACCGCCGGCCTGCTTCCCTCGCAGCGTACCCGCCGCGCCGGCGGGACGGCGGTTTCAAAAACGGTGGTAAAACTCGAAGCGGTATGGCACGCCTGCGGCGGGTCACCGTGCCTCTCGGAATCTGACTGGCACCACGCCAGGGTCAGGCCCGGCAACTACCCCGTCCGCCGCCTCGCCGCCCTGGCCCGGCTGCTCGTCCGGTATCGCCAGGCCGGCCTCGTGGAGGGCCTGCTCGCCGGGCTGGCGGGCGCTTCATCACCCCGGGAGATGGCGGCGCTCGTCGCCGTGCCCGCCGCCGGGTTCTGGTCTCGTAACCTGGATTTCGGCCTGCCGGCCGTCGGGAAAGGCACGGCCCCCTGCGGCGCCGGTCGCGCCGGGGACCTCGTCGTCAACGTGCTGTTCCCCTTCGCGGCGGCCTGGTACGGCCGGAACGGTTACGGGGAAGGTGAGTATACGGCGCTCGTTGCTTACCAGTTACACCCGGTGCTGACCGGCAATACCGTTATCGAGGAGGTCCGCCGGCGTCTCGGCCTCGCCCGCCCGGCCACCGCCCTCCGCCAGCAGGGAATGCTCCACCTGCACCAGCGCTACTGCGCGCCGGGGAGGTGCGCGGACTGTCCGCTCGGCGACGGCGGGGACTAGTTCCGGGCGTTACAGGTAGTCGAAGACCCCGTCGAGGGTCCTGATACGCCGGTCTTCGCCCGCCCCGGCGGAAAAACCGGTGCGGTCGATGAGCACCCCCGTCAGACCGGCCCCTTCCGCGCCGAGCACGTCTATCTCGTACTGGTCACCCACGTAGACCGCCTCGTCCGGGGCCACGCCGGCTTTCTGCAGCGCCGCCTCGAAGATGCCGCGGTGCGGCTTGGTGACCCCGGCTTCGCCGCTCGTCATGACCACGTCGAGCCGCGCCGCCAGCCCCAGCCGGGTCAGCACGTCGCTGATGTCCGTGTCCACGTTGGAGATGAGGCCGGTGAGCTTCCCCGCCTCCCGCAGCCGGTCGAGCGTCGGCAGCACGTCGTCGAAGGTCGTCAACCCCTGGTTGGCCGCCTGCATCTTCATCAGCATGGCGGGAATGATCTCCGGCTCGACCGGGACGCCCGCCTGCTCGAACAATATTTCCTGGTGCCGCACGTAGAGGGCCAGCCGCTGCTCCCGGGTCAGCTGCCCGAGCGGCCGCTCGGACATGGCCCGGTACATGAACTCGTCCGCCTTGACGAGCGGCTCGACGAAACGCTCCGCCGGCAGGTCGTGGCCGTACTCGCGCAGCACGTCGGCGATGGTCTGCTCGCGCGGCGGGTCGTACCGCACCAGCGTCTGGTAGAGGTCGAAAAAGACGGCTTGCTTCATCGTTCGTTTCCGACCCCATTCTAGGCCGGCGGGCGCGGTGATGTAAAGTGACGCGCTTCGCGCCGTGCGCTCCGCCCGGGACCGGGATGCAGGGGAAAACAACGGACCTCGACCTTTTAAAACCCTCACGGGTCGTACCCGGCGGCGGACCTAGGGCTGGACGGTCTTCAGGTAGGTCACCAGGCTGCTGACGTCACTGGCGCTCAGCGCCGAGAACGCCGGCATCGGCCCGCTTCCCTGGGTGATGACGGAAGCTATCTGGGCCTCGCTCATCCCGGCCAGGGTCCCCGGCGTCAGCGCCGGCCCGATGCCGCCCTGCCGGTTGGCCCCGTGACACACGGCGCAGTCCTGGGTGTAGAGCTGAGCGGCGGCACTAGTCGTCGTGGTCGTTGTGGTGGTCGTCGGTGGCGTGGTCGTGGTAGGCGTGGTCGTGGTAGGCGTTGTTGTCGTTGGCGTGGTCGTAGTGGGCGTGGTCGTGGTCGGCGTTGTCGTAGTGGGCGTCGTCGTGGTGGGTGTCGGCGTGGTCGGTGTCGTGGTCGTGCCCTTGAGACTATAGAGATAGTCCGCGATGTCCGTTATCTGGTCCTGGGTCAGCGTATCATGGAAGGCGGGCAT
>CAZMMH010000431.1:0-2358 GCA_964567315.1 uncultured Gammaproteobacteria bacterium | reverse complement strand
GGAGGCGAGCTTGAGCAGCATGTCGCCAGCGTCGTGACCGAGGCGGTCGTTGACCCCCTTGAAGCCGTCCAGGTCGAGATAGAGCAGGGCGCCGGTGCTGCCGTTGTGGGCGGCGCGGTGCAGGATCTGACGGTAGGCGTCGAGGAACATGCGCCGGTTGGCCAGGCCGGTGAGGGGATCGTAGTTGGCGTACTGGTGCAGCGTGCGCAGGGCCATGTGGCGGCGGTCGCTCTCCAGATGGAATTTCTCCAGTACCGCGTTGTAGAAGCGCGCCACCCGGCCCGCCTCGGTCTCCGGCTCCACCTCCACCGGGCGGCGGAAGTCGCCCTCGCGCGCCTGCCGGTCCATTTGCGTGATCAGGTCGAGCATGGCGGTGCTGGCGCCATGCTCGCTGATGTTGAGGCCGATACGCTCCTCCGCCACGCCGACCCGCAACGGCAGCCAGCGGTTGATCAGGCGCAGCAGGACGTAGCTGACGCCGAAGGAGTAGGCGCCGATTATGGCGATGCCTTCGGCCTGCACCAGCAGCTGCTCCCAGCGGGTATGGCCGTTGTTCCAGCTGCCGTCGGGGGCCAGCAGGGCCACCGCCAGGGTGCCCCAGATGCCGGCGGCGAGATGGGCCGGGACTGCGCCGATGGCATCGTCGATCTGCAGCCGCTCCAGCAGGTGGGTGCTCCAGATGCAGACCAGGCCGCCGACCACGCCGATCAGCATGGAGGCCGGGATGGTCATCAGGTGGCAGGAGGCGGTGATCGCCACCAGGCCGGCGACCACGCCGTTCATGATGCGGTCCACCATGGGCCGGCCGTTGACGTACCAGGTGTAGAACATCGCCGCCAGGCCGCCGGTGGCCGCGGCCACCGTGGTGTTGGCGATGATCAGGGGGATTTCGCCGCTCAGCTTGAGGGTGCTGCCGCCGTTGAAGCCGAACCAGCCGAACCAGAGCAGGAACACCCCCAGGGTTGCGATCGGCAGGCTGTGGCCCTCGATCTGGCGGCCATCGGGGCCGAAGCGGCCGATGCGCGGGCCGATGATGATCAGGGCGGCGAGGGAGACCCAGCCGCCGACGCTGTGGACCACGGTGGAACCGGCGAAGTCGATGAAGCCGCGTTCGCCGAGCCAGCCGCTGAGCTTGCCCACGTCGGCGCCGGCCCAGGCCCAGTGGCCGGCGATGGGATAGATCAGGCCGGCGATCACCACCGTGGCCAGGCCATAGCCGGCGAAGCGCATGCGCTCCGCCACCGCGCCGGAGACGATGGTGGTGGAGGTGCCGCAGAAAACCGCCTGGAAGAAGAAGAAGCTCAGCAGCCAGGGATCGCGGGTGCCGCCGAGGAGGAAGTGGCTGCCGCCGAACAGGCCGCCGATCGAGTTGCCGAACATCAGGCCGAAGCCGAACAGGGCGAACAGGGAGATGGAGATGCAGAAGTCGACCAGGTTCTTGATGGCGACGTTGATGGAGTTCTTCGCCCGCACCATGCCGCTTTCCAGGCAGGTGAAGCCGGCCTGCATCAGCATCACCAGGAAGCCGCAGAGCAGAACCCAGATGATGTCGCCGTTCAGTCCTCCAGCCATTTCGCCTAGACGCTCCCGTTCCTCGCAGGCAGGACTTCCGGTCGCCTGCATGACCCGGCCGTCGCCCGTGGCGACGGCCTAGCCTGTGGGGAGCAAGAAACAGGCCATTCAGATGCCTGTCTTCGGGCGAAATTTATCCTGGCTTTACATTGCGTTGGGTGGATGTCCGGGCTTCGCCGCGGCCGCGGCGGTGTCGTGAAGGCACCAAAGTGTGGCAATCACCACCTTGCTGCACCACTGTGGGGAGCGGCTACTGCTGCTGCTTTTCCGGCACGCCCTGGATGATCGGCGGCAGGTGGATGAAGCTGCGACGCGGCGCCACCGGTTGTTGAGCATTTTGCTCTGATGATTCGCCCTCGCTACCGCCCTGGCGGCGGATTACGCCGCCGCCCTGGGGCAGCAACACCGGCAACGGCGGCTTCGCCGGCGAGCCCTGGGAGGGCGGCGGGCCTTCGCTTTCCGGCTTGGCGGGTTCAACGCGGGCGGGTGCCGGCGGGCCGTAGGCCTCGGGGCCGGCCGGTGCCGCCGGCGCCGGCCTGGCCGCGGGGGCCTTGTCACGGGGTGCCGGCGGCCCGACCGCGCCGGCCCCGGCATCGTGCGCGCGGTTCATCACCAAGATGCTGATACGCCGGTTGACGGGGTTGTAGGGGTCGCCCCTGTCCAGCGGCACCGAGGCGGCCAGGCCGACCACGCGGGCAATCTTGGTCGCCGGCAGGCCGCTGTCGACCAGCGCGCGGCGGGCGGCGTTGGCGCGGTCTGCGGAGAGCTCCCAGTTGCTGTAGTCGT
>CAZMMH010000430.1:0-2375 GCA_964567315.1 uncultured Gammaproteobacteria bacterium | reverse complement strand
GAGATGGGGGCGGTGCTGCGGCGCAGCGCCTTTTCGCCCAATATCCGCGACCGCCTGGACTTCTCCTGTGCGGTGTTCGACGCCGCAGGCGAATTGTGCGCCCAGGCGGCGCACATTCCGGTGCACCTCGGCAGCATGGCCTACGCCATGCGCGACCTGGCCCGCCAGGTGGAGTGGGCCGACGGCGACGCGGTGCTGCTCAACGATCCCTTTCTCGGCGGCACCCACCTGCCCGACGTGACCCTGATCGCGCCCCTGTTCGTCGGCGGCCGGCGGGTCGGTTTCGTTGCCAACCGGGCTCACCACGCGGATATCGGCGCCGGCAGCCCCGGCTCCATGCCCATCTCCAGCCGCCTCGACGAGGAGGGCATGGTGATTCCGCCCTCCTACCTGTTGCGTCACGGCGCCCTGGACGAGGCCTTCCTCGATCAGCTCACCGGTGCCACCCGCAATCCGCGCGATGCCCACGGCGATTTCAGCGCCCAGCTAAGTGCCAACCGCGCCGGCCTTGCCAGGCTGGAGGCGCTGGTGCGCGAGTTGGGCGCCGAGGGTTACGCCGCGGCGCTGGCGGAACTCAACGACTACGCCGAACGCCTGGCGGCCGAGGCCCTGAGCGCGATTCCCGACGGCGAATACCGCTTCGCGGACCTGCTCGACGACGACGGCCAGGGCCACAGCGATCTGCCGATCCGGGTGACCGTGGGGGTCGCCGGTGGGCGGATTGCGGTGGACTTCACCGGCACCGCGCCGCAGGCCGCGGGCAACGTCAATTGCCCCCTGTCGGTGGCCGCGGCGGCGGTCTATTACGTCTTCCGCTGCCTGATGCCGGCGCAGACTCCGGCCTGCGCCGGCGCCTTTCGCGCCATCGAACTCAGCGCCCCCGAGGGCTGCCTGCTCAACGCGCGGCGCCCGGCGGCGGTGGCCGCCGGCAACGTGGAGACCTCGACCCGGGTGGTCGACGTGGTGCTCGGCGCCCTGGCCCAGGCCCTGCCGGAACGGATTCCCGCGGCCAGCCACGGCAGCATGAACAACGTGGCCATGGGCGCCCGCGGTGAGCGCGACTGGGACTACTACGAAACCCTCGGCGGCGGCATGGGCGGCGGCCCGCGCGGCGGCGGCCTGTCGGCGTTGCAGACCCATATGACCAACACCCTCAACACTCCGATCGAGGTGCTGGAGATGCGCTACCCCCTGCGGGTCACGGCCTACGCCCGGCGCGATGGCTCCGGCGGGGCGGGGCGGCAGCCGGGTGGCGACGGCCTGGTGCGCGAATACACCTTCCTCGCCCCGGCCAGCGTGACCCTGCTCACCGAGCGGCGCCGGCATGCGCCCTGGGGTCTGGCCGGCGGCGCCGACGGCGCTCCCGGCCGCAACCTGCTCAACGGCCGCGAGCTGCCGCCCAAGATCCACCTGCGGGTGAACGCGGGCGACCGCGTGCGCCTGGAGACCCCCGGCGGCGGTGGCTGGGGCGCGGCCTGAGCCGGCGCGCGATATACTCGCTACAGCATCCCTGCCGGAGATCGTCGATGGCCCCCCTGCGCATCCTGCTCGTCACCTCGCTCTTGCTGCTCGGCGGATGCGCCTCCGCCATCATCAGCGGTGGCGCCCACGGCGGTTACGGTGCCGAGGAGGGCCGCAGCCGCACCGAGGTGAGTCACGACGCGGCGATCAGTGCCCGGGTCGATGCGCGCCTGGTCAACGATCGCCGCCTGGGCGGCAGCGACATCCGTGTCACCACCCGGCGCGGGGTGGTGACCCTGGCCGGCACGGTCGCGAGCCGGGCCCTTGCCCAGCGGGCGGTGAAGCTGGCCGCCGGGGTCGCCGGCGTGCGCCGGGTGGTTTCGCATCTGCGGGTGCGCTGAGTTCCGATTCAACCGGCCGGCCCCGCCGGCCCCACTCTTCAGGTCAAACAGGCATGTGTGGAATTTGCGGTGAATTGCGCCTCGACGGCGGCCTGCCCGAGCTGGCCGCCGTGGCGCGGATGAACATGGCACTGGCGCGTCGCGGCCCCGAGCACGAGGGCGTCTACGCCGACGGCCCGCTGGCCCTGGGCCATCGCCGGCTGTCGATCATCGATCTCTCGGAGCGCTCCAACCAGCCCCTGGTGGACCACGCCGCCGGCCTGGTGCTGGTGTTCAACGGCACCATCTACAACTACCGCGAACTGCGCGCCGAGCTTGCCGGCCGCGGCCATCACTTCTTCAGCGACGGCGACTCCGAGGTGATCCTCAAGGCCTACGCCGAATGGGGCGAGCGCTGCCCCGAGCGGCTGGTGGGCATGTTCGCCTTCGCCGTCTGGGACATGCGCGCCAAAACCCTGTTCCTGGCCCGCGACCGTCTCGGCATCAAGCCGCTCTACTACGCCCAGGGTCCGG
>CAZMMH010000429.1:0-2383 GCA_964567315.1 uncultured Gammaproteobacteria bacterium | reverse complement strand
AAGGCTTTGCCGTGACGCTGTCGATCGGCATCCTGACCTCCATGTTCACGGCCATCATGGGCACCCGCGCCCTGGTCAACCTGATCTATGGCGGACGCCGCGTCGAGCGGCTGTCGATCTGAGGCGGAGACGGAACCTGACATGCGATTCTTGAGCAAACCGCAGCACATCGACTTCATGGGCAAGCGCACGCCTGCCCTGATCTTCTCCGCCATTCTGATCATCGGCTCGCTGGTCACCATCGGCGTGCGCGGCCTGCACTTCGGCATCGACTTCACCGGCGGCACCGTGATCGAAATGGGCTACCCCAAGGCGGTCGATCTCGGCGAGGTGCGCAGCGTGCTGGCCAAGGCCGGGCTGAAGCAGGTGGTGGTGCAGCATCTGGGCACGGCCAAGGACGTGCTGATCCGCATCGCTCCGCGCAAGGGCGAGACCAGCGCCCAGCTGAGCACCAACGTGCTGGAGGCCCTGAGCGGGGCGGCCAAGGCCCATCTCGACATGCGCCGGGTGGATTTCGTCGGTCCGCAGGTGGGCAGCGAGCTGGCGGAGAAGGGCGGTCTGGCCATGCTCTTCGCCATCGTCGGCATCCTGATCTACGTCGCGCTGCGTTTCGAATGGAAGTTCGCCGTCGGCTCGATCCTGGCGGTGTTGCACGACCCGATCATCACCATCGGCGTGTTCGCCGCGCTGGGGGTGGAGTTCGACCTCACGGTGCTGGCCGCGGTGCTGGCGGTGATCGGCTACTCCCTTAACGACACCATCGTGGTCTTCGACCGAATCCGCGAGACCTTCCGCAAACAGCGCAAGGGCACGCCGGAGGAGATCATGAACGTCTCCATCAACGACACCCTGTCGCGGACCATCATGACCTCATTGACCACCATGCTGACGGTGGTGGCGCTGTACGTGTTCGGTGGCCCGGTGATCCACGGCTTCGCCCTGGCCCTGATCATCGGCATCGTGGTGGGTACCTACTCGTCGATCTACATCGCCAGTACCGCGGCGCTGATGCTGGGCCTCAGCCGGGCCGATCTGCTGCCCGCGCAGAAGGAGGGGGCCGGCGCCGACGGCCGGCCCTGAGCCGACCCGAGCCGTACCCGTTCAGTGCCGCTGCCGGCGGTCCGGTGGCGGCGCCATCCTCCTGACCTCCCCGTCCCTGGCGCGGGCCCCTTTCCGCAACGTTTCGCTGGACCCGTCCGCCGGCGTGATCGCCAACACCTCGAGCCCGCTGGTACTGGCCTCGAAGCCCACCATGGTCGACAGATCCTCCAGTCCGGCGAGGACGTCGCGCATGATCAATTCCAAGGCGGCGTCGCTGAACCTGGGTTTGCGGGCGTTTTTCGGGCACATGCTGGGGGTCCGCTGGCCGCCGGGGCGGCTTTACCGAAAATTTACTTCCGTATGAGTAGCTTTTCGGTCGGCGGGGCGGAAACTTGAGGCGCGCGTGAGCGCGTCGCGGGAGGTGGTCCTTACGCCTGCAGCTGCGGCCCGCGGTGGGGCGCAATTTCGTGCAGCAGGGCCACGTGGACCTTGGGGCCGCCGGCGACGATGTTGCCGGTGGTGAGATAGTCGCTGCCGCCGCCGAAGTCGGTCACCATGCCGCCGGCCTCGCGGATCAGCAGGGCCCCGGCGGCCATGTCCCAGGGACTCAGGCCGATCTCCCAGAAGCCGTCCAGGCGGCCGGCGGCCACGTAGGCCAGGTCCAGCGCGGCGGAGCCGGGCCGGCGCATGTCCGCCACCTTGGGCGAGAGGGCCTTGAACATCCCCAGGTAGGCCTCCAGGTGCTCCTGCTGACGGAAGGGGAAGCCGGTGCCGATCAGGGCGCCGGCCAGGCTGCGCCGGCTGCTGACGCGGATCCGGCGGTCGTTGAGCGTCGCACCCATGCCGCGGCTGGCGGTGAACAGCTCCTGGCGCATGGGATCGAAGATCACCGCCTGGTCGAGCTTGCCCTTGTGCAGCAGGGCGATGGAGACGGCAAACTGGGGGAAGGCGTGCAGGTAGTTGGTGGTGCCGTCCAGGGGGTCGATGACCCACTGGAATTCGTCGCCGGCCTGGGCCCCGCTCTCCTCGGCGAGGATGGCGTGGTTCGGATAGGCCTTGCGCAGGGTGCCGATGATCTCCTGCTCTGCCTGGCGGTCCACCTCGGAGACGAAGTCGTTGCGGCTCTTGCTCTCGATCGCCAGGGTATCGATGCGGTCGACGTAGCGGAGCATCACGTTGCCCGCGGCACGTGCGGCGCGGACCGCGATGTTGAGCATGGGGTGCTTGGCGGACACGGCTGGAACCCGACTGGCTGGAAAGGGCGCAAAGGATAGCAAATATCGGTGCCAGAAGGCAGAAGGCAGAAGGCAGAAGGCAGAAGGCAGAAGGCAGAAGGCAGAAG
>CAZMMH010000428.1:0-2391 GCA_964567315.1 uncultured Gammaproteobacteria bacterium | reverse complement strand
CCTCGACCTGGTTGCGGTTGCAGCCCTGCTGGCACGGTGCCGGGCAGACGCGGCCCATGATCGACGGAAAGGGGTTGGCGTCGGTGTTGCGGCGGAAGGCGTACTCCTGCCAGCTCATGTCGCCGCTGGGCTTTTCGATCCCGCGGACGATGCTCAGCCAGCCACGGATGTCGTGGCCCGACGGGCAGCTGCCCTGGCACGGCGGGGTCTTGTGCACGTATGTGGGACACTTGTGTGACCAGCTCGACTGGAAGATTTCCTCGGACCAGGGGCGATGCTGGTGGTCGCCGTCGTTGTAGCGGCGGAAGGTGAGAGTCTTATCAGTCATCATAGCGCGGGACCCGTCGTTGAAGGTGCCTAAGGGGGGAGCGTGCTCCCAGTATACAAAAGCGGGGCCGATACTTTATATGCCTTTTGGGGTAGAGGCAAACCGAACCCGGGCGTTTCGCGGGGTTACCCGCGGTCCCCGTTGACCTGTGACCGGAAAGCCGCCGCCCGCCATGGCAATTTTTCGCTGTCTGGCCTATAACCGGGCCCATGTTGGGGAACTTGGGAGGGGTTATGCCTGACCTGGCTCTGCAGATTCTGCGCACCGATGTCGGTGGCATGCCGCTGGAATGGATCGATTATCAACACGCCGCGCGCCTCTATCATCAGGGGCACGTTGCCTACACCTGCGGCACCACCCTCTACCGCCTGCGCGGCGGGGTCAACGCCCGCACCGGGCGGCGCAGCATCATCGAGGTCAACTCGATCATTGCCACGGTCGGCAGCGCCCATCCGCTGCTGCACCAGCGCGACCTGTTCGTGCCGCCCCTGAACAACCCGTCGCTGTTCCGCCGCGATGCCTTCCTCTGTCTCTATTGCGGCGGCCGCTTCCATCACCGCGAGCTGTCGCGCGATCACGTCACCCCCATCAGTCAGAACGGTGCCAACACCTGGGCCAACGTGGTTACCGCCTGCCGCCGCTGCAACCACCACAAGGCCGGGCGCACGCCGGAGCAGGCCGGCATGGAGCTTCTGGCAGTGCCCTTTACCCCGACCCATGCCGAGTATATCTATCTGCAGGGAAGACGTATCCTCAGCGACCAGATGGCCTTTCTGCGCGCCCATTTCCCGCGCAACAGTCCGCTGCACGGGCGCCTGGCGCTCGCTTGACACCCCAAAAGGAGGTTGCATGAAACAGCCGTTGCTTACCCTCGGGCTGATCGGCCTGATTGCGTTCGCTCCACTCACCCAGTCCGCCGCGGCCGAGCCGGCGGCCGGCAGCCAGGCGGCGCCGGCCGAGGCCAAGCAGGATGACCTCACCTACGACGAGAAGACCGTGCTCAAGGAGGCGGAGGAGTTCTTCGGCGCCGGCGCCAAGGGCTTGGCCGACGTGGTCGAAAAGGTGTTCAAGGAGCACGGCAGGCCCAACGGCTTCATCAAGGGCGAGGAGGCCAGCGGGGCGGTGGGCGTCGGCCTGCGTTACGGCAAGGGCACCCTGGTGTTGAAGAGCGGCCAGCGGCGCAAGGTCTACTGGCAGGGGCCGTCGATCGGCTTCGATATCGGCGGCAACGTCTCCAAGGCCTTCGTCCTGGTCTATCACCTGCCGAGCGTGAATCGCATCTTCCAGCGCTTCCCCGGGGTCGAGGGCAGCCTCTACTTCGTCGGTGGCGTCGGCGTGAACTACGTGCGGAGCGGCAATATCATCCTGGCCCCGATCCGTTTCGGCGTCGGCTGGCGCCAGGGCGCCAACGTCGGCTACATGCACGTGACCCCGAAATCCTCCTGGATCCCGTTCTGAGAAAAGGCCGCCTCACGCAGAGCCGCAAAGGCGCAGAGAACAAAAAGACTGTCTCTCGCAAAGATCGCGAAGGACGCAAAGGAACTCCGCAAGCCGAGTCGGCCTCGGGCATGGCCGTGGCCGTGGCAAGTGCTTGAACGCCACGGCTTTCGGCAAAGAGTGTCCCCTGGCATGAAGACCTTTTTCTTCGCGCGCTTTGCGATCTTTGCGAGAGACGGGTTTTCCGGTTTTTCTCTGCGCCTTTGCGGCTCTGCGTGAGGCCGGCTGTTCGCCGCTTGCGGCGCGTCCGGCGGCGGGGTAACGTGGCCGGTCATGGGGGAAAATCGCGACAATTGGCTCTTCCTGGTCGACGCCAGCGTCTACATCTTCCGCGCCTGGTTCAGCTATCCCGACGACCTGCTCGACGCCGACGGCCGGCCGGCCAACGCGGTGCACGGCTTTGCCACCTTCCTCTGCCAGCTGCTGGAGCGGGCCCGGCCCCGCCACATCGGCGTCGCCTTCGACGAAAGCCTGGCGAGTTCCTTCCGCAATCGTATTTACCCGCCCTACAAGGCCAACCGGGAGCCGCCGCCGCCGGCCCTGGAGCGGCAGATGAAGAGCTGCCG
>CAZMMH010000427.1:0-2394 GCA_964567315.1 uncultured Gammaproteobacteria bacterium | reverse complement strand
TCTCGAAGGCAAGATCCCGAGCGCATCGTGGCCGGTAGGCCCAAGCCACGTGTCGCCGACGAGACGACAAGCGTGTTGACCGCCACCCAGGGCCTTCAGCAGCGACACCGGCGCACTACGACCGACAACTGTGGAACGAACTGTGTTCCGGCGCTTCCTGCCCCTTCGCCATCACGGCGAGTAGTTGGCCCACGCGGCAGGCGCCCTCCTAGTCCTTCAGTAAGCGTGTCGCAGGGGCCTGGGTAGGCCAAAGGCCTTACCTTGTATGGGTTTGCGGTCTCAACGCAGCCCGGCAAGGAAGGCCTTTGTGGTGACGAAGATACCCCAGGATCAGAGCCGGCGGAACGCGGCCCGTCGACGTCGGCGGGTCGCCGCCCGGCACCGGCTGGCCGGGCACTGGAGTCCCCAGGTGGTTCCGATGCTGAGTGCCGGGCCGGTGCATTACGAGGTCGGCGGCAACCTCGACGCCACCTGCTTCGGCGGGATCGCCGCCCTGCACCGACTGGTCACCAAGCTCGGCCTGCCCGCCGCGATCAACGCCGACCTGGCGCTGTTGAAGGTCCACCTGCCTTACCACGAGTCCGATCACGTGTTGAACCTGGCCTACAACGTGGCCTGCGGCGGGACTCGACTGGAAGACATCGAACGGCTGCGGCACGACACCGCGTACATGAACGCCTTGGGCGCCGACCTGATCCCCGACCCGACCACGGCCGGGGACTTCTGCCGCCGCTTCAGCGCCGAGGACGTGACCACGCTGATGGACGCGATCAACAGCGTCCGGCCGAAACTGTGGACCAGCCGGGGCCGGGACCTGCTCGGCCCGGTCGCCTACATCGACATCGACGGGAGCATCACCCCGACCACCGGGTCCCGCAAGGCCGGGATGGACATGTCGTTCAAGGGGATCTGGGGGTACCACCCGCTGATCGTGTCGCTGGCCAACACCCGGGAGGTGCTGTACCTGGTCAACCGGTCCGGCAACGTGCCCAGTCACGCCGGCGCCGCGGAATGGATCGACAAGGCGATCGACCTGGTGTCCCCGTACGCGCCGCGGGTGTGCCTGCGCGGGGACACCGACTTCGCCCTGACCGGCCACTTCGACGCCTGGGCCGAGCGGGTCGACTTCGTGTTCGGGATGGACAACACCGCCCCGCTACGCACCCGGGCCGAGGCCCTGCCCGAGACCGCCTGGCGACGGCTGGAACGGCCCGCACCGTACGTCAACGTCACCGGGCAGGTCCGGGCCCGCCGCCAGGACACCAAGGCGGCCATCGTGGTCGAGCGGGAGTACCTCGATCTGCGGCTGAACTACGAGGACGTCGCCGAGTTCACCTACCAGCCTCACAAGTGCGCACGGGCCTACCGGGTGATCGCGCTGCGGAAGAACATCAGCCGGGCCCGCGGCGAGCAGGTCCTGCTGGAAGAGATCAGGTACTTCTTCTACGTGACCACCCTGACCACCGAATCCGCCGAGCAGGTCGTCGAGCTGGCCAACGAGCGTTGCGACCAGGAGAACGTGATCGGACAGCTGAAGAGCGGGATCAACGCGCTGCGGGTACCCCTGTACGACCTGGTCTCCAACTGGGCGTACATGGTGATCGCCGCGCTGGCCTGGAACATCAAGTCCTGGTTCGCGTTGATGATGCACTACAAGCACGACCGGCACGACTACATCCGGATGGAGTTCCGCCGGTTCCTGAACACCATCATCCTGATCCCCGCCATGGTCACCCGCCGGGCCCGGGGCATCACCATCCGCCTGATCGGCTACACCCCCGCCATCGACCGCCTCCTGAGCGTCTGGGCCACCATCGAACGCACCCGCTTCGGCTGACCAGCCCACCCCCTCACCGGAACTGAACACCACCCACGACCACGGCCACCCAGCGACCGTGGCGCTCACCCCTGCCCGAACCACACGCCCAGCCCGTGCACAGGCACCGCTGCCGCCCCAAACGCTCCTCGGATCGTCATGACAACCAACCCCAGAGCCGAAAACAAGATCCAACAGCTGACCATCACCCCGACCTCGGCACGATTACACCTCCCAAACCCGCAACCCGAAATGATCAACTCTGTCCAAGCGCGGCCACCAGCTACACGCTTATTTGAGGCCTAGTACCGCCGCTGTGGGGTCCCGATCAACCTCGGCGGTGGCCCCGCCGGGGACGACGGATGACCCGGTCCGTGCCCTGCAGCATGCGCTGTACCGGGCGGCCAAGGCTGATCCCGGACGTCGGTTCCACACGCGGCGAGACAAGATCTTCCGCAGGGATGTCTTGTGGCGGGCATGGGCTGCGGTGCGCCGGAACAACGGCGCCCCGGGCATCGATGGAACTACCCTGGCCCAGGTCGAGGAGTACGGGGTGACCCGGCTGCTCGACGAACTGG
>CAZMMH010000426.1:0-2395 GCA_964567315.1 uncultured Gammaproteobacteria bacterium | reverse complement strand
GCCTCGTCGACCATGCCGTCGAGGTAGGGCCAGAGCACCTCCTTGCGGAAGTAGCGCCGCGGACCGGCAGGCAGGCGCACGATGTTGGCGCCGGGAGCGAGCGGCTCCATCGGTTCGGAGTAGTCGGGGCTGACCTTGGGGTCGAAGATCTGGCGGGTGATGAGGTCGACGCGGCCGACCTCGGGATGTTCGATCAGGGCCCGGGCCAGCTCGACCACGTATTTGATCTGGCCGCCGGTGTCGGCGTCGCGACCCAGCTCCAGGCTATGGCCGCGGACCAAGCCGTGGACCGAGACGAGTACGATGTACAGTCCGTCGCCATCCGTCCCGGATGTTGTCTCTTTCTCTCTTTCCTCGCTGGTGCTGGTACGTCTCACAATCTCTCCAGTCTCAGGGTCCGGCGCCCCAACTCTCCAGGTGGCGCCGATAAAGGGCCGGATCGGCAACGGTGGCGCCGCGAATACCGCAGATGTCTGCGGCAAAGGCGAGGGCGCGGCCGATGATGGTGGCCGGCGCCCAACCACGCAGCAGGCCAAGCAGGCTGACCGCGGCGAAGGCGTCACCGGCGCCCACCGTATCCACCACCTCGGCGGCCGCCTGCGGCCGCTCCGCCTCCCGCCCCTCGGCGCCGACGAAGAGCGCCCCTTCGGCGCCGCGGGTGACAATCAGCAGTTCGATCCCATGGTCCGCACGGAACCGCTCCGCGACCGCCTCCAGGGAGCCGGCCCCGCCGAGCGCCAACAGCTCCTCGTCGTTGAGTTTGACCCAACGGGCGCCGGCAACCACGCCAAGCAGCGCGTCCGCCTGCCACCACGGGGCGCGCAAATTGACGTCGACGAAGCGCGGCAGACCGGAGGCGGCAAGGGCGTCCAGGGCCTTGGCCGAGGCGCCGCGGCGAATCAGCGAGCCGTGGTAGAGCAGGCCCGCATCGGCCGGCAGGGCATGATGGGCGGCGGCGGGATCGATGTAGTCGTAGGCCTGGTCCGGCAGGATCGCGAAACTGTGGCCGCCGTCGCCGTGCAGCTCGACGCGTACCGTGCCGGTGGGATGATCGAGGTCCCGCTGCAGGCCGTCGCGGTCCATGCCCCAGGCCTGCATCGCCTCGCAGATCCGGGCGCCGTGGGTGTCGTCGCCGATGCGGCTGATGAAGCGCGGCGCGGCACCGAAGCCGTGCAGGTGCCAGGCGACATTGAACGGCGCGCCGCCGAGGACGGCGGTGCCGTCGGGAAAGGTGTCGAACAGGACCTCGCCGAAGACGACGGGCCGCGGGCTTACCGGGTCAGTCACGCCTTGGGTTCCTTGTGTCGGTTCTTTGGGTCGGGACAGTGCCGGTCGGGGCGTCACTACCATACCGGGTTGTGGGGGAGGGGCCAACTCGGGAAAATACAATGGTGAATTTTGAATGTTGAATTGCGGAGCCGGCCGTGGGCCCGCAGGCCGTTATGCAATCGAAAGGCCGGGCCACAGGCCCTACAATTCAACATTCACAATTCGCGCGCCCCTACGCCGCCCAGCCAAGTTCCGCCGCCTTCGCCCGCGCCATCGCCGGCACGTCCGAGGCCACGAAGTGGCGGTGCAGAATCTGCACCCCGAGCAGGTGGTTGATCACGGCGTCGAGCTGCACCTGGGTGCTGACGGGCGTATCGTCGGCCTCGTGCAGGCCGAACAGGGCGCGCACGCCGTCGCGATCCAGCAGACCGGCCTCCTCGATCGCGGCGTCGGAAAGGTATTCGTCGGCCAGGGCCTTCATCGCCGCCCGCTTCTCCGGGTCCGTGTGGGCCGGCGGGGCCATGAAGGCGAACT
Organism: uncultured Gammaproteobacteria bacterium; assembly: GCA_964567315.1. Taxonomy (GTDB): domain Bacteria; phylum Pseudomonadota; class Gammaproteobacteria; order CAZMMH01; family CAZMMH01; genus CAZMMH01. Next base: position 592 of record CAZMMH010000426.1, on the reverse strand, counting down.
TCTCGCGTTCGTAGAGCACCGTCGGCAGCACCCCCTTCATTGCCTCGCGCAGGACGTACTTCTCGGTCCGCCCCTTGATGCGCATGGAGGGCGGAATCTGGACCGCAAACTCGGCCAGGTGGTGGTCGAGGAAGGGCGGGCGGGCCTCCATGGAGTTGGCCATGTCCACACGGTCGCCACCCCAGGTGAGGATCTGCCCCTCAAGCATGGTCTTGATCCAGACGTACTGGGCACGGTCGAGGGGGTGACGCCCCTCCAGCATGTCGCCGTCCAGGGCATCAGCGATCGCCCTGCCCGGCTGGTAGCCCTCCACCTTGGCGCGCATGCCGGCGCTGAGCAGGCCGGGCACGTGCTCGGCTGAGGCGAGCCACGGCTGCAGGCAGGAGGGGGTGAAGCCCACCAGGGCGTCGAGGGCCGGATCGTGGACCTCGTTCTCGGCCAGCATGGCGCCCTTGAACAGCTTGTTGCTTTCGGCCAGCAGCGCCTCCCACTCGGCCCGCTCGCCCTTGCTCAGGGTATCCAGGCCGTGGAGGAACATGTCGCGGCGGAAGGCGGGGTAGCCGGCGAACAGCTCGTCGGAACCCTCGCCGGT
>CAZMMH010000425.1:0-2410 GCA_964567315.1 uncultured Gammaproteobacteria bacterium | reverse complement strand
CGCCCACCTCGGCGGCATCGACGCCGGCGTCGCGCAGGGTGCGGCGGCAGGTGCTGAGGGTCTTGTGGATCAGCGGGTCGATCAGGGTGTCGAGCACCTCGCGGGTGAGGGTGCCTTCCCAATGCACGCCGCCGTCCAGTTCCACCTTGATCTCGGTGGAATCGGCGGCGGTCAGGGCCTCCTTGGCGGCACAGGCGGCACGCACCAGGCGACGCGCCCGGTGGTGGTCGGCGTCGTCGCTGATCCTGGCCTGCTGCATGATCCACTCCACCACCGCGCGGTCCATGTCGTCACCGCCAAGGGCGGTGTCGCCGCCGGTGGCCAGGACCTCGAACACGCCCTGGTTGAGGCGCAGGATGGAGATGTCGAAGGTACCGCCGCCGAGATCGTAGACCGCGATCACGCCATCGTCCTGCTTGTCCAGGCCGTAGGCCACCGCCGCCGCGGTGGGCTCGTTGAGCAGGCGCAGCACGTTGAGGCCGGCGAGCTGGGCGGCATCCTTGGTGGCCTGGCGCTGGGCGTCGTCGAAGTAGGCGGGTACGGTGATCACCACGCCGACCAGGTCGCCCGCGAGGGCGGCCTCGGCACGCTGCTTGAGCACCTTAAGGATTTCGGCCGAGACCTCGATCGGGCTGACATCGCCGGCCACGGTGCGAATGCGCGGCACGTTGGAGTCGACCTCGATGAAGTCGTAGGGCAGGCGTTTGCAGTGGCGGCAGACCTCGGTCAGGGCCCGGCCCATGTAGCGTTTCACCGAGGAGATGGTGTTGAGGGGATCCTCCGCCGCCGCGGCCCGGGCCTCGTGGCCCACGCTCACCGCGCCGTCGGCGAAGTAGCGCACCACCGACGGCAGGATATGGCGGCCCGACTCGTCGCCCAGGGTGCCCGCCTCGCCGCTGCGCACCGAGGCCACCAGGGAGTTGGTGGTGCCCAGGTCGATGCCGGCGGCAAGCCGGTGTTCGTGGGGCGAGGTGGACTGCCCCGGTTCTGCGATCTGCAACAGCGCCATATCGTTTCGCTCGAGCCTTGCGTTGGCCGCGCCGCGCAACGGCGCGGAACGGTAAGTTCCGCCCCGTTGCGCGAGGCGGCTCAGATGAGTTCGTCTTCCAGATCCGCCTCCAGCGAGGCGGCCTCTTCCTTCAATTTGTTCCGGAACTGCAGCCGCCGCACCCGGTCGGCCGCCAGGGCCAGCGCCGCCTCGTCGGCCCCGGCGAATAGCGCGCCGATCTCGCTCACCAGTTCGCGGCTGGCATGGCCGATGGCGTCGATCAGGTCGGCCACGTCGGCCAGAGGATCGGCGGCGGTGCGGGCGCCGGCCAGGCGCTCGCGCAGCTCCATCTGCTCCATCAGGAAGGCGGGATCCATGCGGCTGTCGCCGGCCTTGTCCGGGTCGAGCCCGGCCAGCTCCAGCAGATAACGGGCCCGCGCCAGCGGCGTCTTGAGCACCTGGTAGGCCTCGTTGATCTGCGCCGCCTGCTGCATGGAAATGCGCCGCTCCTGATCCGAGGCGTTGGCGAAGCGGTCGGGATGGACCCTGCCCTGCAGATCGCGGTAGACGCCCGCGAGGCGCGCCTCGTCGATCTCGAAGGCGGGCGTCAGCCCGAACAGCTCGAAGTGGTTCTTGCCCAGGTCAGACATCGCCGATTCAGACGTTGAAGCTTTCGCCGCAACCGCAGCTGTCCTTGACGTTGGGGTTGTTGAACTGGAACCCCTCGTTCAGGCCCTCGCGGGCATAGTCCAGTTCGGTGCCGTCGAGATAGACCATGCTCTTGGCGTCGACGATAACCTTGACGCCGTGCGCCTCGAACACCTGGTCGTCGTCCTCGACGCCATCGACGAATTCCAGCACGTAGGCCATCCCCGAACAGCCGCTGGTCTTCACCCCCAGCCGCACGCCCACGCCCTTGCCGCGCTTTTCGAGGAAGGTCCTGACCCGCTCCGCGGCCGTCTCGGTCAGCGTAATCGCCATCGTTCCGCCTCCGTTATGCGCTCTTCTTGGCGTCGCCTTCGGCGCCGCCCTTCTTGCTCGAGTAGTCCTCGATCGCTGCCTTGATCGCGTCCTCGGCCAGCACCGAACAGTGGATCTTCACCGGCGGCAGGGCCAGCTCCTCGGCGATCTCGGTGTTCTTGATCTGACGCGCCTCGTCCAGGGTCTTGCCCTTGACCCACTCGGTGAGCAGGGAACTGGAGGCGATCGCCGAGCCGCAGCCGTAGGTCTTGAAGCGGGCATCCTCGATCACCCCCTGCTCGTTGACCTTGATCTGCAGCTTCATCACGTCGCCGCAGGCGGGCGCGCCGACCATACCGGTACCGACGTTGTCCTCGTCCTTGTTGAAGGCGCCAACATTGCGCGGGTGTTCGTAGTGATCCAGAACCTTGTCGCTGTAAGACATGATCGTTTCTCCTTACC
>CAZMMH010000424.1:0-2414 GCA_964567315.1 uncultured Gammaproteobacteria bacterium | reverse complement strand
CATCATGGAGGACCACCGCAACGTGGGCCATGCGGTGAACATGGTGCTGGTGATGAAGGCGCTGGAGCGGGTCGGCGACCACGCCTGCAACATCGCCGAGCACGTGATCTTCCTGGTGGAGGGCAAGGACCTGCGCCACCTGCCCGAGGGCGGCGACCTCGGCACCGCCTGAGCGGCGCCCGCGTCAGAGACCGCGCAGCAGCGCCTCGGCCTCGCCGACCAGGGCGCGCCGCTGCAGCAGCAGGCGCAGGCGGCTGCCGCCCGCCTGGCGCCAGAGCACCGCGGAGCGGATGCCGGCCAGGAGCAGGGCGCGAATGCGCTTGGCATTGTCCGGGTTGGCCAGGATGCTCGGTTCGCCGTGGACCATGATCCGTGGGTTGAGGGTGCTGATGGTGGCGCTGTAGGTGTCCGCCAGGTTGCTCAATACGTTGTCGTGGAGCAGGCCGAAGTGCTGGCTCTGGCGGCGGGCGCGCTCGAGGTCGTCGCTGATGGTGGCGAGCATGGCGGGCCGGCCCATCAGCTTGCGTTCCAGGTGGAGCAGGGTGATGACGTAGCGGGTCAGCTCCAGTGGCCGCTCGGAGCTGCTGCCGCCCAGTTGCGAGACCAGCTGGCGCAGCCCGCTGCGCAGCCCCTCGAGGCCGCCGTAGATGTCTTCGATGGTATCGGGGTCGGTGGCGAAGAGGCTGCGCAGGGAGGTCTCCAGCGGTTCGCTGTCAGCCACCCCGCGGTTCGCGACTTGGCGCACCAGCCAGCCCGCTTGAATGATGCCGGCAAGGGCGATGGTCTGATTGCGCAGGTTGCGTTCCATGTCAGGCGCCCGCCTCTTCGCCGGGTTCGCCCGCGTCCGTCGCGGTCTCCTCCAGCCCCTTTTCCGGCCCCAGCAGGATCGCCAGCCAGCGGGTCTCCTCGTTGCTGTCCAGGGCGATCTTGACCGTCATGGTCAGGGGCACCGACAGCAGCATCCCCACCGGCCCCAGCACCCAGCCCCAGAAGACCAGGGAGACGAACACCACCAGGGTCGACAGGCCCAGGCCGCGGCCCATGTAGCGCGGCTCGATCACGTTGCCGACCACCGTGTTGACCACCAGGTAGCCGCCGCCGGCAAGCAGGGCGCTGCCGGCACCGAGTTGGGCGAAGGCCAGCAGCACCGCCGGCACCGCGGCGATGATCGAGCCGATGTTGGGCACGTAGTTGAGCAGGAAGGCGAACACGCCCCACAGCACCGGATAGTCGACGCCGATCAGCCACAGCCAGAGGCCGATGCAGACGCCGGTGGCCAGGCTCATCAGGGTCTTGATCTCCATGTAACGCTGGACGTTGCCGGTGATGCGCTCGAAGCGCGCGAAGGAGGCCTCGGGGTCGGGCAGCACGGCGCGCAGCTTGGTCGGCAGGCTGGCCGCCTCGAACAGGATGAAGATCACCGTGAGCAGGATCAGGAAGGCGTTGGTCAGTACTCCGCCGAGGCCGCTGAGCAAGCTGGTGGCGAGGCGCATGGCGGCGCCGGGGTCGAAATACTCCAGCAGCTTGGCCTTGGACAGCTCGATCCCGTGGCGGGCCAGGGTGTCGACCAGGTCGCCGGTGGCCGCCTTGAGCCGGGTCTGGTAGCCGGGCAGGTCGCGGGCGAAGTCGTCGGCGGAGCCGCCCACCAGCAGCATCAGCAGCAGGCCGACCACCAGGATGCCGGCGATGACGATGAGCAGGGCGGCCCAGGTGGGCAGGCCGCGGCGCTCCAGGAAGAACAGCGGCGGGGCGCTGATGATGGCGATGAAGCCGGCGAGCAGGAAGGGCACCAGGATCGGTGCCGCGGCCTTCATCCCGGCGATCACCACCACCAGGCTGGCGAGCACCAGCATCACCTGCGAGCCGGCCCCCAGGGCCTTGCGTTCCCCCACGCTGTTCTCCTTGTTGTTGCGGCGGAGTGAATCTTCAATCAAAAAGCGGTCTCGCGCAAAGGCGCTAAGGCGCAAAGAAAATCCATTATCAGCGGTTCCGCGAAATCGCCCCGGCGCTGTGCTTGACGTCGAGCGGTCGCTGCAATTTGGACCGTTGTCGATTATCGAGCCATCGAGACCAGGTTCAAAGCGGTTTTCCCCTTTGCGCCTTGGCGCCTTTGCGCGAGACACGCCTTTCGCTTTTCAGTATTTCAGGCGCTTTCCAGCGCTTGTTCGATGATGCCGCCGCCGAGGCATTCGCGGCCGGCGTAGAAGACCACCGACTGGCCGGGTGTCAGGGCCCACTGCGGCTGTTCGAACACCACCCGCACCCGGCCGTCGGCGAGCGGCTCGATCCGGCAGGGCTCGTCCTCCTGGCGGTAGCGGGTCTTGGCGCTGCAGGCCAGCGGCAGGGATGGCGGTTCGCCGGCCACCCAGCTCAGGTCGCCGGCCTCCAGCGCCGGATGGTAGAGCAGGGGATGG
>CAZMMH010000423.1:0-2419 GCA_964567315.1 uncultured Gammaproteobacteria bacterium | reverse complement strand
CAGGGCGTGACCATGGATCAGCCCAACGACCGCAGCATCCAGCTGGACGTGCCGGCCAAGGTCGCCTTCAACGGCACCTCCACCGCGCTCAAGCCCAACTTCGAGTCGACCTTGCGCCGCCTCGCCGACCACCTGATGCGCTATCCCGACAGCACCGTGCACGTGATCGGCCATGCCGACAGCAGCGGCAGCGACACGGCCAATCTGCGTGTCAGCCGCAAGCGCGCGGACCTGGTGGCGAACTATCTGGAGGAGCGCGGGGTGGATCCGGCGCGGATCATCGTCGAGGCGCGGGGCGAGGAGCAACCGCGGGCCAGCAACGCCACCGCCAAGGGGCGTGAACTGAACCGGCGGGTGGAGATCCTGATCGTCCGCAACAACCAGCACGGCGACGCCGCCAACCCCAACTCCTGAACCCCGTCATCCAGGGCGCCCCCGCCGGGGCGCCCCTGATCCGGCAGCGCCTCAGTCGCTGCCCTTGTCCCCTGTCATCTCCGGCGCCGGGGCCTGCTTGGCCAGGCCGTCCAGGACGTGGGCAAGCCTGTCGGCGGAGACGTATCCGGGCAGAACCATGCCCTGCTCGGTAACGATGGTCGGTGTGCTGTGGACGTCCAGCTCGTCCCCCAGTATCTGGTTGCGTGCAATCGGGTTGCTGCAGCTCTTCGCCGGCACCGCCATCCCTTCCATTGCCCGCTCCAGGGTCGCCTTGCGCGTGGCGGAGCACCATACCGATACCGCCTTGCGGAAGCTCGGCGAGCCGGGCGGGGTGCGTGGAAACAGCAGGTAGCGCACCCGGATGCCCATGTCGTTGAGGGCACCGACCTCGGCGTGGAGCTTGCGGCAGTAGGGGCAGTCGACGTCGGTGAACACGGTGATGGTGTGCCGCGTCGCCTTCTTCGGCGCGAAGACGAGCATCCGCGAATCCGGGACCGCCGCCAGCAGCTGCAGCCGCTGCCGGGCCCTCGCGGCCCTGGTCAGGTTGCTGCGGTTCTTCAGGTCCAGGATGTCGCCCCGGATCAGATACCGCCCGTCGGCGCTCACGTAAACGACCTGGGCGCCTAGCGCCAGCTCGTAGATCCCGGGCAGTGGGCTGGGGCGCAGATCCTCCACCTTGAGCCCGGGCGCCAGCCCCTCGAGGCCGGCGACGATCGCCCGCTTGTCGGCGGCTTCGTCCGCGCGGACACCGATCGCGCACAGCGCCAGCAGGGTGGCGAGCAGCGTCTTAAGCATGTGGTTCATCTGGGAAATCCGTCGCCAAGGGAAGGTACAGGCGGGCATTCTCGCCCATCGGGGGCATCCGCTCAAATGCGCGCCTTCACGTTCAATTGACCATGACGGGGCGGCCAAGTTCAGCCGCGGGGGTGGTGGCTGGCGTGCAACGACTTCAGACGCTCGCGCGCCACGTGGGTGTAGATCTGCGTGGTCGAGAGGTCGGAGTGGCCCAACAGCATCTGCACCACGCGCAGGTCGGCGCCATGATTGAGCAGATGGGTGGCGAAGGAGTGGCGCAGAGTGTGGGGCGACAGCGGCTTGCGGATGCCGGCCTGCCCGGCGTAGCGCTTGATCAGGTACCAGAAGGCCTGGCGGGTCATGGCGCCGCCGCGGCGAGTGGGAAACAGGGCATCACTGAGGCGGCCGCGCACCAGCTCCGGACGCGCCTCGGCAAGGTAGCGGGCGAGCCAGTCGAGGGCCTCCTCGCCCAGGGGCACCAGCCGCTCCTTGCTGCCCTTGCCGAGCACCCGCACCACCCCCTGGCGACTGTTGACCTGGCCCAGGCTGAGCCCCACCAGTTCGGAAACCCGCAGGCCGCTGGCGTAGAGCACCTCGAGCATGGCGCGATCGCGCAGGCCGACGGGATCGTCCAGGGGCGGCGCCGCCAGCAGCGCCTCCACCTCCTCCTCGGTGAGTGCCTTGGGCAGGGGCCGGCCCAGCTTGGGGGCGTCGATCAGGGCACTGGGGTCCTCATCGATGCGCCCCTCGCGCAGCTGCTGGCGGTAGAAGCGGCGTATGCTCGAGAGCAGGCGGGCGGTGCTGCGCGGACGTGCCCCCTGCCCCACCTTTTCCGCCAGGTAGGCGAGCAGGTCACCACGCCCCGCGCCCAGCATGTGACCACCGTGCTGCGCCAGCCAGCCGGCCAGGGCATTGAGGTCGCCACGGTAGGCCGCCAGGGTGTTGTCGCTGAGCCCGTGCTCCATCCACAGGGCGTCGAGGAAGGCTTCGATCAGGCCGCGGTCGGCATCATTCGGCTGCGGCCGCGGCTGGCGACTGGGTGCCGGCAATCCTTACTCCTCGGTATATTTCTTGAGGATCGTGGAGAGCGGCCCGACCAGGTCCATGGGCAGCGGGAAGACGATGGTCGAGCTCTTGTCGCCGGCGATGATCGCCAGGGTCTGCAGGTAACGCAGCTGCAGCGCCTGGG
>CAZMMH010000422.1:0-2425 GCA_964567315.1 uncultured Gammaproteobacteria bacterium | reverse complement strand
TGGGCGGCATGGGCATGATGTAACGCCCAGGCGTCCATGTTCCGCCAATGAAAATGGCCCCGCCGGGTGACCGGCGGGGCCTTTTTCTTTCCCTTGGCGAACTCCCTCAGGCCCCCGTCCTATTGACGGCGGCGGCGAGCGCTAGGCACGGATGTCGTGCCAGCCCTCGTTCAGGCGATTGACGATCTCGTCCAGTGCCCGCGGCACCGTGCCGATGCCGGGCAGCAGTTTGACGTCGACGCCCTTGGCCTTGGCCTCGCGGATGGCCTGGCGGCAGGCGACCAGGCTCACGTTGCCGAGCTGCTGGGCCATGCTCAGGACCGCCTGCGCCTGTCGCGAGCCGTTCTTCCGGATCAGGTCGAGGCCCTTGCCGTAGGCGACGATCTCCACCTTCACCGGGGTGCTGGTGCTCTTGCCGTATGCGCCGATGTAGTCGCGGGCCTTGGTCAGTGCCGCCATGGCCCGCTTGGCGTCGTTGGTGTCCAGCTGTACCAGTACCCGCGGCTGCCCCGCAGAGGCCAAGCGGTCGCCGTAAGTCAGGCCATGGGCATACCAGCCGCCGAGGCCGCTCAGCGTCACCAGTAGCAGGGCCGCGAGCGCATGGGCCAGCCAGCCACGACGCGGCGTGTCGCCGCCGCTCTCGTCCGGTTCCGGCTGCGGCGGCGCCTCGTAGGCGTTGCGCACCATCTCTTTCAGCTGGCGCAGTTTGCACAGCTCGCTGGTCAGCTCGTCGTCGTCACGGCTGAGGGCCAGCAAACGGGATTTTTCGTCGACGGAGAGTTCTCCGTCGACCAGCGCATGCAGGTCTTCCTGGGGAATGTCTGCGAGTCTGTTCACTTGATCCTCCGAATGCGATGCCCCGTCGCCGTGGTCCTGGTTGGCATGGTCTCTTCGAACATTCCCTTGAGGCTCCGGCGTGCCCGGTGCAGGCGGCTCATCACCGTGCCTACCGGTACATCGACGATTTCGGCCACTTCGCTGTACGAAAAACTCTCCAGGTCCACCAGCGAAAGCACCTGGCGCTGGGCTAACGGCAGGCGTGCGATGGCTTCGCGCACCTGCTGTATCGTTTCATCACGGCTTGCCTCGCGCTCCGGCGTCTGCGAATGAATGTAGCTCTCTTCGTCCAGTTCTGCATGTTCGCGGTGCGAGCGGAAATGGTCGGCGTAGCAGTTCGCGAGGATCCGAAACAGCCAGCGGTCGAGCTGCTCAAGTTCCCTTAGTTGGCCGCCGTTGCGCAACGCCTTGGTCAGCGCCTGCTGGGTCAGGTCGTCGGCCAAATGCGGGTCGTGACACCAACTGTAGGCCACGCGGTACAGTCGGTTGCGCGCCTTGTTCAAACCATTGCGGAACTCACGTGCGGTGCAGAGTTGTTGAAATAGTTTCACCCGCATGCTCCCGTGTCGTTGTTTTAATCGCACCCGCCTGTCCTCCCTGTGCGGCCGGCGCCTCCTCCGGTGGCGGTTCCCTCCGAGATCCACTCCCCCTGCGCCAATGACGCTGCAGCGCGCGATTTTATTCCATAACTAGTAACTAATCGCGGCTTTCGAGCATAGAGCTTTTGCAGCTAAACACATTTGGGGATTTCCCTTGGCCGCCGAGTCGACTTTGCCTTTTCGTATTTTGAAGCGGAATAAAGTCCCACTTCCTTACGTCTTTCCTCACGAACCTGCTGTAGTGGCAACAGGCGAAATAAATAAATATTCGAATATTAGAAAATTAGGAGGATGCAAATGAGACTGCACGCGTTTATCCGTGCGTTGGGCTGCCTGTTAGGTGTGCTTTTCGCGCTATCGGCTGGGTCCGCTGCGGCGGCCGAAGATATGGCGAAGCCTTTCGCCACGCACAAGGTGGTGCTGCAGATCAGTGACAACAATCCGTTCAAGCAGACGTTGGTGCTGAACGTCGCCCATAACCTGCTGCTGAAATACGGCACCGATCAGGTGGCGATCGAGGTGGTGGCCTTCGGCCCCGGCCTGCGCCTGCTGTTCAAGGACAATCCCAACGAGCAGCGGATCGCGTCGCTGGTTCAGAGCGGTGGTGTCCGCTTCAGTGCCTGCAACAACACGATCACCTCGATGACCAAGCAGCTCGGTCACAAGCCGGTGCTCGACTCCCAGGCTGTGGTAGTGCCCGGCGGTGTCGCCCGTATCCTTGAGTTGGAAGGTGAGGGCTACAGCCTGATCAAACCCTAATGCCGCCTGCCAATCTTATAGTTCGAGAGGAATTTGTTGATGACTAAGAAAATAAAATATCTTGGCGCGGCCGCCGGCCTCGCGCTTTTCAGTTGCCAGGCGATGGCAGCCGATTGGCTGAGCCTTCAGGGGACGGAGCCGGGGGCCCAGGCGCCGCGCGCCAAGGTCTTCGGTTTCATTCAGGCCCAGTACGAAAAGGACTACAGCGATCCGAACGCGGCGGGGAAGTA
>CAZMMH010000421.1:0-2431 GCA_964567315.1 uncultured Gammaproteobacteria bacterium | reverse complement strand
ATGACTACTCTCCTTTGATCGCGGTGAGCAGACCCTTGATGCGGTCGTTGAGGAAGCGCAGGCTGGCCTGGTAGTGCACGGCGTTTTCGGCAAACGCGGCCTGCTCGCTCTGGACGTCAACGGTGTTGCCGTCCAGCGAGGGTTGGCTGGGATTGCGGTAGAGCAGCGGGCCGCCGGGCAGCCCCACGCCGCCGACACCACCCATGTGACCGGGTTCGGTACGCGCCAGGGTCGTGCCCTGCACCGCACCCTGCGCCTGGCTCAGGGCCGCCTTGAAGTCGATATCGCGGGCCTTGTAGCCGGGGGTGTCGGCATTGGCCAGGTTGGAGGCCAGGATCTCCGCCCGCCGCGCGCGCAGGCGTAGCGCCTCCGGATGGATACCCAATGCTGAATCGATGTCGAGGGCCATGGCCCACCTCCGCTTCGGTTCCTTTGTCGAAGCAGAAGCAAGCTGCATGCCATCGATTGATTTCCCCGTAACGTCAGCATGTTACGAAATCGGTTTGGCGCAGACGGAGGGGCCGGCGGCAAGATTTCGCCGCGGCAAGGCGGCGATGCCGCCCGCAGGGGAAGGGGTGTCTGCCGGGGAATTGACGACGTCGCCGCCGGTTTGCCGCAAGCGCCGGTGCCTAGGCGTTGCCCTTCAGGCGATAGACGACACCACGCGGCATGCGCACGAGCTCGAAGTCTTCCGAATAGTTGGCGATGGATTCGGAACCGCCGAGAAACAGGTAGCCGCGCGGATTGAGGGCCCTGGCCATGCGCGCGAGGATGTCACGCTTGGACTCGGTGGAAAAGTAGATGAGCACGTTGCGGCAGAAGATCATGTCGAAACGGCCGAGCAGGCTGTAGCTCTGCATCAGATTGAGGTCGCGGAACTGCACCCGCGCCTTCACCTCCGAGCGCACCTCCCAGCGGTCGTCCTTGTGGCTGAAGAAACGCTGCTTGCGCTCAGGCGACAGGCCGCGAACCACGGAAATGCTGTCGTAGATGCCGGCCTTGGCATCCCGCAGGATCGCCGGCGAGATGTCGGTGGCAACCACCTGCACGCCCGCGGCCAGGGTCCCCGGATTCTTGGCCCGGTACTCCTCGACCACCATGGAGATGGAGTACGGCTCCTGGCCAGAGGAGCAGGCCGCCGACCAGATGCGGATCGGTTGCGCGCGGTTGCGCCCCAGCTCCGGGAGCAGGGTGTCGCGCAGAATGTCGAAGGGGTAGTTGTCGCGGAACCAGGAGGTCTCATTGGTGGTCATCGCCTCGATGACCCGCTCACGCAGACCGCCCACGCTGCCGGAGCGGACACGCCCGATCAGTTCACCGAGGCTGGCCATGCTGAACTCCGCCAGCACCCGGTTCAACCGGCTGCTCACCAGGTACTGCTTGTTATCCCCCAGCACGATGCCACAGGCTTCTTCCAAGTATCGTTGGAAATCCTGGTAATCCTGCTGCGAGAAACCTGCGCTGACCACGTTGATGTTAGACCTGTCGGCACCGTGCATCGGGAATCGGACGGCCCGCCCGCAGACGGTCCGCGCGGTAGTCTATCCCAGCGATGCGCGGGCTCCTAGCCTTGCTCCAGCTGGCGGATGCGGTTGACCACCGCCCCGGCCAGTTCGTCCGGCTTGAACTTGGCGATGAACTGGTTGGCGCCCACCTTTTGCACCATGGCGTTGTTGAACACGCCGCTGAGGGACGAGTGCAGCAGGACGTAGACGTCCTTCAGCCGCGGGTCGCTGCGAATCTCGGTGGTCAGGGTATAGCCGTCCATCTCCGGCATCTCGATATCGGAGAGGACCATCGCCAGGCGGGACAGGATGGGATTGTTCTCCTCTTCCCAGCGCCGCAGGACCTCCAACGCCTCGCGCCCGTCGTTGGCCAGGGTGCTTTCGATCCCAAGCTGATCGAGGGTGCGCTTGACCTGGTTGCGGGCAACGCTGGAGTCGTCGGCGATGAGCACGTGCCAGGTGGCCGGCTCGCCGCTGGCCTTGGCCTCCTCGATGAGTTCGTCGGAGACGATTTCGTTGGTGCCGATCACCTCGGAGAGCACCTTCTCCACGTCGATGATCTCCACCAGTTCGTCCTCAACGCGGGTCACCGCGGTCAGGTAGGTGCCCCGGCTCATGCCCTTGGGCGGCGGCAGGATCTCCTCCCAGTTCATGTTGATGATGCGGTCCACCGAGCCGACCAGGAAGCCGATAGTGGCCCGGTTGAACTCGGTGATGATGACGAAGGCACCCGTGAGATCCTCGATCTGCCGCATGCTGATGGCCATCGCCAGATCGACCAGCGGAATGGTCTTGCCGCGCAGGTTGGCAATTCCGCGCACCACCGGGTGCGAATGGGGCACCTGGGTCAGCGCGGGGCACTGAATGACCTCCTGCACCTTGAACACGTTGATGCCGAAACGCTGGCGGCCGCCGAGACGGAACAG
>CAZMMH010000420.1:0-2432 GCA_964567315.1 uncultured Gammaproteobacteria bacterium | reverse complement strand
ATCCGGGCCCGATCAACCGCGGGGTCGAGATCGACTCCGAGGTGGCCGACGGCCCGCGCTCGGTCATTCTGCAGCAGGTCACCCACGGCATCGCCGTGCGCATGGCGGTGATGTCCATGGCCATGCGCGGACAGGAAGGGGAGCGGGAGGAGTAATGCGCATCCGGATCAAGGGCGGGCGCCTGATCGACCCCGCCAACGGCATCGACGGCCAGCACGACCTCTGCATCACCGACGGCCGCATCGCCGCCGTGGGCAGCCCCGATGGTTTCAACCCCGAACGGGAGATCGACGCCACGGGCCTGGTGGTCTGCCCCGGGCTGATCGACCTCGGCGCACGCCTGCGCGAGCCGGGACTGGAGGTCAAGGCCGACATCCGCTCCGAGAGCCGCGCCGCGGCCGCCGCCGGCATCACCACCCTGTGCCAGCCGCCGGACACCGACCCGGTCACCGACAGCCCGGCGGTGGCGGAACTGGTGGCCAAGCGCGGGCGCCAGGCGGGCATGGTCCGGGTGCTGCCGATCGGCGCCCTGACCCAGGAACTGCGGGGCGAACAGCTGAGCGAGATGGCCGATCTCAAGGCCGCCGGCTGCGTCGCCGTGAGCAACGCCGGACGGCCGCTGCTCAACAGCCAGGTCCTGCGTCGCGCCCTGGAGTATGCCGGCACCTATGACCTGACGGTGTTCCTGCATCCGCAGGACTACTGGCTCTCCAACGGCGGCTGCGTCCACGAGGGCGCCGTCTCCACCCGTCTCGGCCTGCCCGGGATCCCGGAGGCCGCGGAGACCGCCGCGGTGGCGATGCTGGTGGCCCTGGTGCAGCAGCTGCGGGTGCGGATCCACTTCTGCCGCCTCTCCAGCGCCCGCGCCACCCAGATGGTCTCGCGGGCCCGCCACGACGGCCTCCCGGTCAGCGCCGATGTCGCGGTCCACCAGCTGCACCTGACGGACGCGGATATCGGCGAGTTCAACGCCCTCTGTCACGTGATCCCGCCGCTGCGCACCCGCGAGGACCGCGACGGCCTGCGGGTCGGCGTGGCCCAGGGGGTGATCACCGCCATCTGCTCCGACCACCAGCCCCACGAGCCGGACGCCAAGCTGGCCCCGTTCCCCTCCACCGAGCCGGGCATCTCGGCCCTGGATACCCTGCTGCCGCTGAGCCTGTCGCTGGTGGACAAGGGCACCCTGTCGCTCTCCGATGCCATCGCCCGCCTCACCAGCGGACCGGCGGAGATCCTCGGCATCGAGGCGGGCCAGCTGGCCGCCGGCGCCCTCGCCGACGTCTGCATCTTCGATCCGGACGCCCGTTTCACTCTGGAAGCGGCGCGCATGCGCAGCCGCGGCCGCAACACCCCCTTCCTCGGCCGGGAACTGGCGGGACGGGTACACTACACCCTGCTGGCCGGCCGCCTGGTCCACGAACTGAGCGGCGCTGGCGAATAACCGAAGCAAACGAGGCAAGCGAATCATGGCCGTCGCCGAGCGCGCCCACCGCGGCACCCTCTTCGTCGAGAACGCGGAGATCCTGGAGCATCACCACTTCCCCGGCGCCCAGCACGTGCTGCGCCTGCAGGCGCAGCAGTGCGCCGAACACGCCGAACCGGGCAGCTTCGTCCACCTCACCTGCGACCCACAGCTGCCCATGCGCCGGCCGATTTCGATCATGCGGGTCGATGCGGAGGCGGGCTGGATCGAACTCCTGTACAAGGCGGTGGGCCACGGTACGGCCCTGCTGGCGAAACGCGAGGCGGGCGAGCAGGTCAGCAGCATCGGCCCCATCGGCACCCCGTTCCGGCCGACGCCGGGGCGCCGGCGCCCGCTGCTGATCGGCGGCGGCGTGGGCATGCCGCCGATGATCTTCCTCGCCGACCACCTGCGCCGCAGCGGCGATACCCGGCCGCTGGCGATCCTCGGCTCCGAGGTGCCGTTCCCGTTCGACGCGGTCCCGTCCGCGCTCGAAGTGGAGGGCGTCGGCGCGGAGGTGAATCTGGCCAGCCCGCTGCTGGAGCAGTGGGGCGTGGCCTCACGCCTGGCCAGCCAGCAGGGCTATGCCGGCTGTCACCAGGGCTTCGTCACCGACCTGGCCCGCCGCTGGCTCGATGCCCTCGGCGAGGCCGGCCGTGCCGAGGTGGAGGTGTTCGCCTGCGGCCCCCACCCCATGCTGGAGGCGGTGGCGGCGGTGGCGCGCGACTACGGTCTGCCCTGCCAGGTCTCGCTGGAGGAGTTCATGGCCTGCGGCGTCGGCGGCTGCGCCGGCTGCGCGGTGGAGGTCCAGACCGACCAGGGCCCGGCGATGAAACGCGTCTGCGTCGACGGCCCGGTGTTCGACGCCGCGGCGGTGTTCCCCGCCTGAAACCCGAAAAGACCGGCCTCACGCAGAGACGCAAAGGCGCAGAGCCGTTCAACAAGATTGCCTCGCGCCAAGGCCCCGAAT
>CAZMMH010000419.1:0-2433 GCA_964567315.1 uncultured Gammaproteobacteria bacterium | reverse complement strand
CCAACGACCCGCAGTCGCCGTTCGTCACCTCCGGCATCCGCATCGGCACCCCGGCGGTCACCACCCGCGGCTTCGGCGAGGACGACTGCCGCACCCTGGCCGGCTGGATGTGCGACGTCATCGACGCCCGCGGTGCCGAGGCGGTGATCGAAGAGGTCAAGGCCAAGGTGCTGGAGATCTGCAAACGTCTCCCTGTGTACCAGTGAGACAATGCTGAATGGTGAATGTTGGATGGTGAATTGACGCGTGCGCCCTAGGCGCACACCGAAATTCATCATTCACAATTCATCATTCAAAATTTGCGAGCGTAGCGAGCATATGCACTGTCCCTTCTGCGGCGCCCAGGACACCAAGGTGGTCGACTCCCGCCTGGCCGACGACGGCGAGCAGGTGCGCCGGCGGCGGCTCTGCCCCGCGTGTGGCGAGCGCTTCACCACCTACGAGCGCGCCGAGCTGGTATTGCCACGGATCATCAAGAACGACGGCATTCGCGAGCCCTTCAGCGAGGAGAAGCTGCGCACCGGACTGATGCGGGCACTGGAAAAACGCCCGGTGGCCCTGGAGCGGATCGAGGCGGCCATTCTGCACATCGAGAAGCTGGCCCGCGCCAGCGGCGAGCGCGAGCTCTCCAGCCGCCAGATCGGCGAGTGGGTGATGGACGAACTGCGCGGCCTGGATCAGGTAGCCTATGTGCGCTTTGCCTCGGTCTACCGCAGCTTCCAGGACGTCAACGCCTTCCGCGAGGAGATCGAGCGGCTGGAGCAGGGGCCCACGCCGGAGATGCGCGAGCATCAGATTCCGCTTCCCATGGATGGGAAGAAGCGCCGCGATTGAGCGCATGGGATGATATCCGCGTAGGAGGCCCGCCCTCGGGCCGAATGCCGGCGGCACCGGGAACGCCGATTCGCGGCGAGGGCGCCGCTCCTACACACGATTGATCATGAGCCCACAACGACCCGATATGTCCGATCGCCAATACATGTCCCGCGCCCTCGAGCTCGCCGCCCGCGGGCTCTACACCACCGACCCCAATCCGCGGGTCGGCTGCGTGCTGGTGCGCGACGGCGAGGTGGTGGGCGAGGGCTGGCACGAACGGGCCGGCGAGCCCCATGCCGAGGTCCACGCCCTGCGTGCGGCTGGTGAGCGGGCACGGGGCGCCACCGCCTACGTGACCCTGGAACCGTGCAGTCACCATGGGCGCACGCCGCCCTGCGCCGATGCCCTGGTGCAGGCCGGGGTGGCGCGGGTGGTGGCCGCCATGACCGATCCCAACCCGCAGGTGGCCGGCCAGGGGCTGGCGCGGCTGGAGGCAGCCGGGATCGCGGTGGCTTCGGGTCTGCTGGCGGGCGAGGCGGAGGCGCTCAACCCGGGCTTCGTCATGCGCATGCGTGCGGGCCGGCCCTATGTCCGCGCCAAACTGGCCATGAGCCTGGACGGGCGTACCGCCATGGCGTCGGGCGAGAGCAAGTGGATCACCGGTGATGCGGCGCGCTTTGATGTGCAGCGCCTGCGGGCGCGCAGCTCGGCCATCCTTACCGGGCTCGGCACCGTCCTGGCCGACGATCCGTCGATGAACGTGCGCCTGGGCGAGGACGAATACGCGGGCGCGTTGCGCCAGCCGCTGCGGGTGGTCCTCGATCCGCGCCTGAGCACGCCGCCCACGGCGCGCATGCTGACCTTGCCGGGGCGGACTCTGGTGGTCACCGCCTGTGACGAGGAGGAGCCCCGCGAGGCGCTGCAGGCGGCGGGTGCCGACGTGCTGCTGCTGCCGGCGCGCGAGGACGTGATCGACCTGCCGGAACTGCTGCGGGAGCTGGCGGCCCTGGAGATCAACGAGATCCTGCTGGAGACCGGGGCCACCCTCTCCGGGGCCATGCTCGAGGCCGGCCTGATCGACGAGCTGGTGGTCTACCTGGCGCCACACCTCATGGGCGACGGCGCCCGCGGCCTGTTCCACCTGCCCGGGCTCGAGCGCATGGAGCAGCGGGTTGCGCTGGAGATTTGCGACATCCGCGCTGTGGGCGCCGATTGGCGTGTTACCGCCGTGGTCAAACGTTAGGAAAGTCAAGGGCGGTCTCGCGCAAAGGCGCTAAGGCGCAAAGAAACGCTCAATCGTTAATGAGGCCGAAGTGGGTGCCTGATCTATGACCTTACGCCTTCGTTTGTTCGGTTGACGGCGTTGCAGGCAAAGGATTTTCTTTGCGCCTTTGCGCCTTTGCGCGAGACAGTTTTTTTGAATTGGGTCGGTAACGGGAAACAGATGTTCACAGGCATCATCGAGGCCATCGGCGAAATCGCCGCCGTCGAGCACCAGGGCGGCGACCTGCGCCTGCGCGTGCGCGCAGGCGGGCTGGACCTCGCCGGCGTGGCCCTCGGCGACAGCATCGCCACCAACGGCGTCTGCCTCACCGTGACCGAGCTGCCGGGCGACGG
>CAZMMH010000418.1:0-2436 GCA_964567315.1 uncultured Gammaproteobacteria bacterium | reverse complement strand
AGATCGGCAGCATGTCTTCGGTGCGCATGCGCGTGGCGATCAGCGACTGGTGGGCGTCGCGCAGGATCGTGTCGGTGATGTGGACCTTGGGCATCTCAACAATTCCCGGCTGCAGGCAAAAAAACGAATTTCAAACGGCGGGCGCGCGCTGCGCGCCGCCACGACTGTTTGCTCTCAACTGCTCACTTTGCACTGTCTTTTCTACAGCCCCATGTGGGCGGCCAGCGCGGCGGCGATCGCCGCCACCACCTCCTGCGGCGCACGGTGGGAACTGTAGTTGACCAGCTCCGGGTGCGCGTCGACGAAGCTGGTGTCGAAGCGGCCGCTGCGGAACTCGGCGTTTTCGAGGATTTCCTGGTAGTAGGGGATGGTGGTCTTGACCCCGTAGACCGCGATGTCGGCCAGGGCCCGCCGGGCGCGGTTGAGCAGGATCTCCCACTCGGGCGCCCACACGGTGAGCTTGGCACACATGGAGTCGTAGTAGGGCGGAATGTCGTAGCCGGTGTAGATGGCGGCATCGGTGCGGACCCCGGGGCCGCCGGGGGCGAGGTAACGGGTGATGCGGCCAAAGCTGGGCAGGAAATCGTTCTGCGGATCCTCGGCGTTGATCCGGAACTCCATGGCGTAGCCGTTGTGGCGGATATCCTCCTGGCGCAGCCGCAGCGGCTCTCCGGCGGCGATGCGGATCTGCTCCTGGACGATGTCCAGTCCGGTGATCTGCTCGGTGACGCAGTGCTCCACCTGCAGGCGGGTGTTCATCTCCATGAAGTAAAAGCTGTCGTCACGGTCCATCAGGAACTCGACCGTGCCGGCATTCTGGTAACCCACCGCCTTGGCCGCCTTCACCGCCAGGTCACCGATATATTGGCGTTGCTGCTCGCTCAACTGCGGCGAGGGGGCGATTTCGATCAGCTTCTGGTGGCGGCGCTGGATCGAACAGTCGCGCTCGAACAGGTGTACCGCGTTGCCGTGGCCGTCGGCCAGGATCTGCACCTCGATGTGGCGCGGGTCGACGATGCACTTCTCCAGGAACATCTCCGCGCTGCCGAAGGCCTTGGTCGCCTCGGAGAGCACCCGGTCGTAGTTGCGTCGCAGCTCCGCCTCGCTGTTGCAGCGGCGGATGCCGCGGCCGCCGCCGCCCGAGGTGGCCTTGAGCATTACCGGGTAGCCGATTTCGCCCGCCACCGCCACTGCCTGCTCCAGGCTCTCCAGGTTGCCGGCGGAGCCGGGGGTCACCGGCAGGCCGGCGGCCTGCGCGGCCGCGCGGGCCTCGGTCTTGTCGCCCATGCGCTGGATCACCTCGGCGCTGGGGCCGATGAAGCGGATGCCGCGGCGGTCGCAGACCCGGGCCAGCAGGGGATTTTCCGAGAGGAAGCCGTAGCCCGGGTGCAGGGCGTCGCAACCGGTCTCCACCGCCAGGTTCACCAGGCGGTGGGCGTTCAGGTAGCCGGCCACCGAGTCGGGCCCGATGCCGTAGGCCTCGTCGGCCTTCTTCACGTGCAGGGCGTGGCGGTCCGCGTCGGCGTAGACGGCCACGGAGGTGACGCCCATTTCCGCGCAGGCGCGCGCGATGCGTACGGCGATTTCGCCGCGGTTGGCGATGAGGATTTTCTTGATCACTTAGGGTGCCGCCAGGGGGTTCGCGAAACGTTGGGCCCGCGCCGGTCGGGGCGGCGCCCGTTGTGAGATCCATGCCGGTCCGTCGGCCGGGTTTCGAGTCCCGCCTGATTTACGGGAAAGGGCTCCGCCTGTCAAGTCGCGGGCTACCCGCGGATTGCCCGAAGCCACCGATTTTATTGCAATTTTCTTTGACATAAAGGGGTGGGCGCGGATATTATTGCCGGCTTATGTCGGGCCGCTTGCCGGAACTTATCGATCCGTTTCGCCTCGCCGAGCAGCGGGTGCTGCTGGACGGGGAGCTGGCGTTCGCCGCCATGCCGCGGCTGGCGGCGGCGCTGGCCGATGCCGAAGGCGGGGTGCAGGTGCACTGCGAGTTCGGGGTCGACGAGCAGCACGCGCGTTTCGTGCGCATCGAGGTGCGCGGCGACCTGCAGCTGCAGTGCCAGCGCTGCATGGGGCTGGTCGCCTATCCGGTGCAACTCACGGTGGCCCTGGCCATCGTCGGCAGCGAGGCGGCGGCGGAGCGCCTGCTCGGGGACTACGAGCCCCTGATCGTGCGCGAGGAGCGGATACCGCTTGCCGAGCTGATCGAGGACGAGCTGCTGCTGGCACTGCCGGTGGTGGCGCGGCACGCGGACGAACAACAGTGTGCGCCGGGGGATTGGGTGGCCGGCGCACCGGAAGACCCGGGCGAGGAGCCTGCCCCGCGGAAGAACCCGTTCGCGGTGCTGGGCGAGCTCAAACGGAAATAGCCCACCCGGATTTGTCGCAATTGGTGATTACAGGAGCCTAGAACCATGGCCGTACAGCAGAACC
>CAZMMH010000417.1:0-2441 GCA_964567315.1 uncultured Gammaproteobacteria bacterium | reverse complement strand
GGTGGTGGCACCCACCAGGGTGAAGGGCGGCAGGTCCAGTTTGATCGAGCGGGCAGCCGGCCCCTCGCCGATCATGATGTCGAGCTGGTAGTCTTCCATCGCCGGATAGAGCACCTCCTCGACCATCGGGCTGAGGCGGTGGATCTCGTCGACGAAGAGCACATCATGGGGCTCGAGATTGGTCAGCAGCGCGGCCAAATCACCGGGCCGCTCCAACACCGGACCGGAGGTGTGGCGCAGGTTGACCCCCATCTCGTTGGCCAGGATGTGGGCCAGGGTGGTCTTGCCCAGACCCGGCGGGCCGAAGATCAGCACGTGGTCCAGGGCCTCGCCGCGGCCGCGGGCGGCACCGACGAAGATCTCCAGCTGCTCGCGGGCCGCCGGCTGGCCCACGTACTCGGCCAGCTGCTTCGGCCGGATGGCCCGTTCCAGGGCCTCCTCGTCGCCCTGGCTGTCACTGTCGATCAGCCGCTCGCTCATGAACCGGTCTCAGAATTGTGCATCGCGCGGCAAGACAAGGCGCGGGCCCTGCGAGGAGCGGGGTTGGCTCGAGTCAATGGGCACCGGAGCAATCCGTTGGGAACGGATTGGGTCGCACGCAGTGCGCCCGGAGGGCGAAAGCCACGGACGGCTTTCGACAACAGGGACAGCAACGCAGGATCGGCGTGGGAGGCGCATTTTTGAGATTGGTTCATCTCAGCCCCTCACCGCCGCCTGCAGGGCCAGGCGGATGATCTCCTCGCTCGGCAGCTCTTCGCCGCCCACCCCGCGGACCATGCGGCTGGCCTCATTGGGTTTGTAGCCCAGGGCGATCAGGGCGCTGACCGCGTCCTCCAGCGGGCTGGCCGGGGCTGCCGGCGCCTTGCCCGCACCGGGCAGGGGCGCCGCCGCCTCGGCGTCGCCGAGCTTGTCGCGCATCTCGACGATCAGCCGCTCCGCGGTCTTCTTGCCGATGCCAGGCAGGCGGGTCAGAGCGGCCACGTCGTCGCCCTGCACGCAGCGGGCGAACTCCGCCGCGCTCATGCCGGAGAGCAGGGCCAGGGCCAGCTTGGCGCCCACGCCGCTGACCTTGATCAGGCGCCGGAACAGGCTGCGCTCCTGTTCGCTGCCGAAGCCGTAGAGGGTATGGGCGTCCTCGCGCACCACCAGATGGGTGTGCAGGGTCACCTCGCCGCCGGTCATCGGCAGTTCGTAGAAGGTGGACATGGGGGCCTCCACCTCGTAGCCGACGCCGTTCACGTCCAGCAGCAACCAGGGCGGCTGCTTGACCAGCAGGGTCCCGCGCAGGCGCCCGATCACCGCCACCTCCCGGCGCGGCGGCCGCGCACCTGGGGCAGATGGGCCAGGGTGCCCGAGCTGTGGCCGTGGCACAGCGCCACCGCCAGGGCGTCGGCCTGGTCGGCCTGCAGCTGTTCCTTCAGATTGAGCAGGGCGCCCACCATGTGCTGCACCTGGGCCTTGTCGGCGCGGCCGGTGCCGACCACCGCCTGCTTGATCTGGGAGGGGGTGTATTCGCTCACCGGCAGGCCGCGCATCACCGCGGCGCAGATGGCGGCACCGCGGGCCTGACCGAGCTTGAGGGCGGAATCGGCGTTGCGGTGCATGAAGACCTGTTCGATGGCCACCGCCTCGGGGGCATGCTCGGCCAGCACCTCGCCCAGGAGGCTGAAGATCCGGCCCAGCCGGTCGGGCAAGGTGTCGCCCTTGATGGTGAGGTGACCGCTGGCGACATGGACGCTGCGGTTACCCTCGACGTCGATGATACCGAAGCCGGTGATGCGGGAGCCGGGATCGATGCCGAGGATACGCGTCATGGCCGACAGAACCTAGAAGCGGCGGTTGAACACGCCGCGTTCCGTGCCATGTAGCGGTGCTGCCAGGCGGCAAAAAGCGAAATGGCCTTGCTCCTGTTCAAGACTGTCACTGAATCCAGCTCGGGAAACGAGCGGTCAACCGCCGCTTCCAGGTTCCTATCCGAGCTGGGCCATCACCTCGTCGGAAAAGTCGGCATTCGAATAGACGTTCTGGACGTCGTCCAGGTCCTCGAGCATCTCGGTCAGGCGCATCACCTTCTGCGCGTCCTCCAACTCCAGGTCGACGGTGGTCGCCGGGTTCATGGTGACGTCGGCGTTGGCCGGCTTCAGGCCCGCTGCCTTGAGGGCGTCGCGCACGTCGATGAAGTTCTCCGGCGCGGTCATGACGTCGATCGAGCCGTCGTCGTTGGTCACCACGTCGTCGGCGCCGGCCTCCAGGGCCGCCTCCATCACCTGCTCCTCGTCGGCACCGGCCTCGAAGGAGATGATGCCCGTCTTGGTGAAGAGATAGGCCACCGAGCCGTCGGTGCCCAGGTTGCCGCCGCTCTTGGAGAAGGCGTGGCGCACCTCCGCGACCGTACGGTTGCGGTTGTCGGTGAGGCAGTCGACCATCACCGCGACGCCGGA
>CAZMMH010000416.1:691-2445 GCA_964567315.1 uncultured Gammaproteobacteria bacterium | reverse complement strand
TGGCGGTGACCTTCTTCGGCACCCTGTTCCTGGAGCTGGAGTTCGCCATCATGCTGGGCGTGATCCTCTCCCTGGCCATCTACCTCAACCGCACCTCGCGCCCGCGGGTGATCAGCCGCATCCCCAACCCCGCCGACGAGAAGCGCGCCTTCACCACCGACAGCGCTCTGCCCGAATGCCCGCAGCTGAAGATCGTGCGGGTGGACGGTTCGCTGTTCTTCGGCGCGGTCAACTACGTGGAGCAGGCGCTGCAGAACATCGACACCCTGAACCCCGGGCAGACCCACCTGATGGTGGTGGCCAAGGGGATCAACTTCGTCGACATCGCCGGCGCCGAGCTGCTGGCCAAGGAGGCCGAGCGGCGGCGCAAGTTGGGCGGCGGCCTCTACCTCTACGAGGTGAAGGACACCGTATGCACCATCCTGCACAAGGGTGGCTTCATCAAGGCGATCGGCGACGAGAACATCTTCCACTCCAAGACCGAGGCCCTGCAGACCATCGTCACCGAGCGCCTCGACCCGCAGCGTTGCCGCAGCTGCGACAAGCGGATCTTCCGCGAGTGCGCCGGCATGCCCAGCGATCTCAAGGAGGTCGCCCACACCGCCGCGGCGTAAGCACCGACGGGGCAACGAAAAAGGCCGGGCAATGCCCGGCCTTTTTTCTTAAAGAGCGATCTCGCGCAAAGCCGCCAAGACGCAAAGGGAGACGCCAAACCTCCAACAGGGCTGTTCCTGCCTTTCCTGTCAGCCCCGGCCGCAGGCCGGCACCTCAACGCTTCACTCTCGACTCTTCACCAGCCACGGCCCTTCGTTCATTCCGTTTCGAGCGCATCCACCTTCTGGAAGCCGCGCGGCAGCTTGGCCCCGCGCCGCCCGCGCTCACCGAGATAATGATCCAACTCGGTGCCCTTGAGTACCGTGTGGCGTTTGCCGGCGCGCACGATCAGCGCCTGGCCCGGCGCCAGCACCGCCATCGCCGCCACGAACTCCTCGCGGCTGGCGGCGCGCGCCGCAGGGATGCCGATGATCTTGTTGCCCTTGCCCCGGGCCATCTGCGGCAGTTCGCCGATGGGGAACAGCAGCAACCGCCCTTCATTGGTCACCGCCGCCAGCCGGTCGGCCTTGTAGTCGCTCACCCGCTGCGGCGGCAGCACCCGGGCCCCCTTGGGCAGATTGAGGGCCGCCTTGCCGGCCTTGTTCTTCGCCTGCAGATCGGCCAACCGGGTGACGAAGCCGTAGCCGGCGTCGGAGGCCAGGAGATAGAGGTCGTCGTCAGCGCCCATCAGGACGGCACTGAACACGGCGCCATCGGGCGGATTGAGGCGCCCGGTGAGCGGCTCGCCGTGACCGCGGGCCGAGGGCATGCCGTGGGCCGGCAGCGCATAGCTGCGCCCGCTGGAGTCGAGAAACACCGCCAGCTGGTTGCTCTTGCCCAGGGCGCGGGCGAGATAGCCGTCACCGGCCTTGTAGGTGAGCCCGAGGGGATCCACCTCGTGGCCCTTGGCCGCGCGCACCCAGCCCTTCTCCGACAGCACCACGGTGACCGGCTCGGCGCCCACCAGCACGCTTTCGTCCAGTGCCTGGGCCGCCGCCCGCTCCACGATCGGCGAGCGGCGCGGATCGCCGTAGGCCTCCCCATCGGCGATCAGCTCCTTCTTCACCAGGGTCTTCAGCCGCGCCTCGGAGCCGAGGGTCTTCTCCAGGCCCTCGCGCTCCTTGGCCAGATCCTCCTGCTCGCCGCGGATCTTCATCTCC
>CAZMMH010000416.1:0-672 GCA_964567315.1 uncultured Gammaproteobacteria bacterium | reverse complement strand
TGGCTCGTCCTCGGTGCGGATGATGTGGATCACCTCGTCGATGTTGAGGAAGGCGATCAGCAGGCCGTCGAGGATGTGCAGGCGCTTGAGCACCTTGTCCAGGCGGTACTCCAGTCGCCGGCGCACGGTGGCAACGCGGAAGCGCAGCCACTCGCCGAGGATGTCGCGCAGATTCTTCACCTGGGGCCGGCCGTCCAGGCCGATCATGTTCATGTTGACCCGGTAGCTCCGCTCCAGGTCGGTGGTCGCGAACAGGTGGGCCATCAGCGGCTCGATGTCGACCCGGTTGGAGCGCGGCACCACCACCAGGCGGGTGGGGTTTTCGTGATCCGACTCGTCGCGCAGGTCCTCCACCATGGGCAGCTTGCGCGCCTGCATCTGCGCCGCGATCTGCTCCAGCACCTTGCTGCCGGAGGTCTGGTACGGCGCGGTGATCACCACCGCACCATCCTCCTTCTCCCAGCGGGCACGCATGCGCACGCTGCCGTTGCCCAGTTCGTAGATCCGCTGCAGTTCCACCGGCGAGCTGATGATCTCCGCCTCGGTGGGATAGTCCGGCCCCTTGACGTGCTCGCACAGCTCGGCCACCGAGGTCGACGGCGCGTCCAGCAGACGCACGCAGGCCGAGACCACCTCGCGCAGGTTATGGGGCGGGATATCGGTGGCCATGCC
>CAZMMH010000415.1:0-2454 GCA_964567315.1 uncultured Gammaproteobacteria bacterium | reverse complement strand
CACGTATTTTCCGGCCTCCGCTGCCGACAATAGAGTCAAACGGAAACGGAGGATGCCGCCATGTTGTTCAAACTGCTTACGCACGCCGTGCTCGCCCTCGCCGCCCTGCTGGCGGTGCCGAATCTCATCGAGCTCTTCGCCACCCAGCACCAGAACCTGGCCGACCCTCTGACCGCCCTGGCCGTGGCCCTGACGCTGATCCCGGTGGTCAAACCCTATTTCGACTGAGCCCGGGCGCCCCGCGTCCGTTTTCGGGCCGCACCGCTCCTCCTGGTGCGGCCCTTTTTTATCCTCGCCCGGCCCGCGCGCCGAATCTGTGCGCTCGTTCTCCTCCCCGCCATGACGGCCACCACGGCAACCGGCGGGCGTGTTCGCGTCCCGAAGCAAGGTCGGCAAGGAGGACGCCAGCATGTTCAGACTGATCTCTCACGGCGCAGCGCACTCGCACCGGCGACGGTCAGACTCCTCACCGCCACCCTGCCCGCCGGGCTGGCCCCGCACACCGACCCGCTCGCGGCCTTGGTCGTCGCCTACCTGCTGATGCCGGTGATCCGCCCGCTGCCCGGGTCACCGGGAGCGCTTTCCGCGTGAACGTCTTGTGACCGCCCCGCCCGCTCTGGCACCATAGCCGGCAATCGGGCGACCGCGGTTCCGTCGCCCTCAGCTGCGGACAGACGATGGACAACTCCCGGGACCGACTGCAACACTGGGTCACACGCCTTAGCGAGGAAGAAATGCCGGTATTCGCCCACACGGCGGATACCCTGAAGCAGACCACCCGCGACGCCGACAGCTCCGCCGCCGAACTGGCACGCATCATCCTGCAGGATGCGGCCATGACCTCGCGCGTGCTCAAGGTGAGCAACAGCACCTTCTACAATCCAGCGGGGCGCGGCATCAATACGATCAGCCGTGCGGTGGTGCTGCTTGGTTTCGAGGCGATTCGCAGCCTGTGCCTGTCGATCGCCATGGTCGAATCCCTCACCGAAGGCGAAAACCGCGAACACGTCATGCACGAGATGGCCCGCGCCTTCCACGCCGCGGTCCAGGCGCGCGCGATCGCGGAAAAGCGCAAGGACCACTCGCC
Source organism: uncultured Gammaproteobacteria bacterium (assembly GCA_964567315.1). GTDB lineage: Bacteria > Pseudomonadota > Gammaproteobacteria > CAZMMH01 > CAZMMH01 > CAZMMH01. The sequence goes on along the minus strand of CAZMMH010000415.1, from coordinate 1,367 downwards.
GGAAGAGGTCTTCATCGCCACCCTGCTGCTCAATCTCGGGCACATCGCCTTCTGGTGCTTCGGCGGCAAGGACGCCAAACGGCTGGAAGATGCCCTGGCCCAGCCGGAGACCAGCCCCGAGCGGGCGGAACGCACGGCGCTCGGCTTCGCCCTGCGCGATCTGACCCTGGGCCTCAGCCGCGAGTGGCAGCTGAGCCCCCTGCTCGACCATGCCCTGGAGGGCAAGCAGGGCTCGGATCCGCGGGTCGGCAATATCCTCCTCGGCCATGAACTCGCCACGCTGGTGGAAAAGGAGGGCTGGAAGGGCGATGGCGTGAAGCAACTGCTGCAGCGGATCGCCGACACCCTCTACCTGCCGCTGGACCAGGTCACCAAACTGGTCGAGGACAACGCCAAGCAGGCGGCCGAGATCACCAGCACCTACGGTGCGGGCAAGGCGAGCAGCCTGATTCCGCTGCCGGGGGCCAAACCGAAACCGAGCGCGGAGGAGCCGGCCATTCGGCGCGAGGTATTTCCCGAGCCCGACCCGATGCTGCAGCTGGAGATCCTGCGCGAACTCGCCTCCTCCATCGAAGCGGGCAGCGACATCAACCTGCTGATCGAGATGGTCCTGGAAGGCATCGCCCGCGGAATCGGCATGGACCGGGTGCTGTTCGCGATAATCACCCAGGACCGCCGTTACCTGAAGGCCCGCTACTCGGTCGGCTGGGACGCACTCCAGCTCAAGCAGAGCTTCGCCTTCGACGTGCTGCCGGAGAGCGCCAACATCTTCGCCACCATTACGGAAGAGGGCGAGGCGGTCTGGTTCGGTGCCCACAGCGACCCGGCACTCAGGCGGGAGATCACCGAGAAGGTGCGGGAGGTCACCGGTGGCGTGGATTTCTTTGCCGCCCCGGTGGTCGTCAACCGGCGCCCCATCGGCCTGTTCTACGCCGACCGCAAACCCAGCCGCCGCCCACTCTCCCGGGAGCTGTTCTCCAGTTTCAAGCACTTCAGTCAGCAGGCGATGCTCGGCATCGAGCACATCACCGCAGCGGGGAAGAAAAGGCGCTGATCCGTAGCGGGTAGCCGCCAGAGGAAGGCCGCCCGTTCTTTCCTTCTTGTGCTTCGCCCCCGCAAGAAAAACGGGCCCGCAGGCCCGTTTTCCGTCAAGAGCTCACCAGCTCACACTCATGCCGCGGAGCGGCGGTAATGGAACAGCCGGCCGTGGAACACGTCGTGCTGCTTCACCAGCTCCTGGATGCTCGGCTGTTCGACGAACTGTGCCAGCTTGATGTCGTCGAGGAAGTTGTAGATCTGCTCACTGAGGTCGGCCCACAGCTCGTGGGTCAGGCAGCGGTCGCCGTCGTGGCAGTCCTCCTTGCCCT
>CAZMMH010000414.1:0-2471 GCA_964567315.1 uncultured Gammaproteobacteria bacterium | reverse complement strand
CGGTCGGGGAAAGGAATGGGAAAATGATTTTCAGCTGGCTGCATCTGGTCATCGCCTGCTTCTTCCTGGCGGGCGCTGCCATGACCGTCGCTCCCCTGATCTCCTCCTTCCTGTTGGCCCCTCGGGCCAAGGGCGGCGACATCGGCATGCCCTATGAATGCGGGATTCGCCCTCTGGGAGACGCCTGGATCCGCTTCGGCCTCAACTACTACATCTACGCCCTTTTGTTCCTGGCTTTCGAGGTGGACGTGCTCTACCTGCTGCCGGTAGCGGTGATCTACAACCGGCTGGGCCTGGACGCTTTCTTCAAGGTCTTTGTTTTTCTGTTCACATTGGCCCTGGCGATCCTTTATTTTTGGGCCAAGGGAGTGTTCACGTGGCCACGCCGCCTCCAATAAAATCCGCCGTCAACGAGCAGGACGCCCCCCTGATCGGGCTCGACCTGGCCCGGAAAGCACTCGACATCTGCCGGTCCATGTCGTTATGGCCGATGACCTTCGGCCTGGCCTGCTGCGCCATCGAAATGATGGCCGTCGGCATGGCCCGCTTTGACATTGCCCGGTTCGGCGCCGAAGTGTTTCGGCCTTCACCGCGACAGTCCGATCTGATGATCGTGGCCGGGACCGTGACCCGCAAAGTCGCGCCGGTGGTAATCCGTCTCTACGAGCAGATGCCGGCGCCCCGATGGGTCATGGCCGTCGGCAATTGCGCCGTCAGCGGCGGCCCTTTTAAATTCAAAAACCAGTATGCCATCGTGGAGGGCGTCGATCGGATCGTTCCGGTGGACATCTATGTCCCCGGTTGCCCCCCGCGGCCCGAGGGCTTTCTGGAGGGGCTCTTCCAACTCCAGGAAAAAATTACCGGCCGGCGCTGGTGGCCCGAACCGACCGGCAGGGGCCGACGATGAACGGGGATCTCTTCGCCGGTCTGTCCCTTTTGCTGGACTCGCGTCCCTCCCCGAAGACCACCGGCCTGGTGCGTTCGGTTTTCCTGTCCCCCGATCAGCTTGTGTCGGCTGCCCGGCGTCTGCTCGGGGCGGGTCATCACCTGGAAGACATCAGCGGTCTGGACACGGTCGAAGGGATCCTGGTGAATTACCACTTTGACGATTTCGAGCGGCCCGGACGAATCGCGCTGCGGGTGCTCGTCGTGTGGGAGGATCTCTGTCTGCCGTCCATCGCGGCGGTGTTCGGGGGGGCCGAATGGCACGAGCGTGAAGTGCGGGATTTTTTCGGTGTGGCCTTCTCCGGCAACCCGAACCCCGCGAACCTGCTCCTGCCGGCAGACGACACTATCACGCCCTTGCGCAAGGCGGAAAACGCAAGGCGCACCGTTCGGGAGTTGATCGCCCCCGGTACGATCGTTGCCGTCGACCCGCAGTTCGACCGGATTTTTCCCCCGCTCCCGCAGGGTGAAAAGACCACGAAAAGCGAAGGGCCGGCATAACCCGGCGCGCCCCCTACGGGAAAAAGGACCCATGCACTACGACCTGAACAGAGAGCAGATCAGCGGAGATGTCTACACCAACCGCTTCGCGCAGGGGCAAAGCGAGGACACCCTGATCCTCAACATGGGCCCGCAGCATCCTTCCACCCACGGCGTGCTGCGGGTTATCCTGGAATTGGACGGCGAGTATATCCTACGGGCCGAGCCGGTCCTGGGTTACCTGCACCGCATGCACGAAGCCATGGCCGAAAACCGCACCTACCTGCAGTATATGCCCAATATGGGGCGGGTGGACTACGTGCATGCACTGGGATGGAACTGGGCCTACGTGGGCGCCGTCGAGCGTCTGGGCGGCATCGAGGTCCCGCGGCGGGCCGAGTTCATCCGGGTCATCACCTGCGAACTGAACCGTATCGCCAGCCACCTGCTCTGGTGGGGAACCTATCTGCTGGATCTGGGCGCGTTTACCCCCATCATGTATGCTTTTGAGGACCGCGAACGCATCCTGGACATCCTCCAGTCGGTCAGTGGTTCACGTCTGACCTACAGCTTTTTCCGTCCCGGCGGCGTCGCCTTCGACCTCACCGACGACTTCTTGGCGGAGGTCCGGTCCTTCATCCCGCACCTGCGCAAGCGGCTGCCGATGTACAGGGTCCTGGTGACCGACAATATCATCCTCCGGCACCGCTGCGAGAAGGTGGGGGAGCTTCCCCTGGAGATGTGCCGACGGTACGGTGCCACCGGACCTGTCCTACGGGGCTCCGGACTGGTGCACGATGTGCGCCGCGCCGAGCCCTACGGCGTCTATCCGGAGCTGGCATTCGAGATACCGAGCGAGGCGACCTGCGACGCCATGGGGCGCTACCTGGTGCGCATGGCCGAGCTGGAACAGTGCCTGAATATTCTGGAGCAGGCCCTGGCGGAAATACCCGCGGGGGAGCATCTGGTCAAAGGCGCACCCAAACCCCGTTGGAAGGCCCCGGCCGGGGAGACCTATTTTGCGACGGAAGGCGCCCGGGGCAAGA
>CAZMMH010000413.1:0-2481 GCA_964567315.1 uncultured Gammaproteobacteria bacterium | reverse complement strand
TGTTCAGCGAGAACCGCTTCTCCGGCGCCGACCGCATGGGCGACGCCAACCAGCTTGCCTACATGCTGCGCACCCAACTGCTCGATCGGGACAGCGGCGACCAACGCTTCGACGCCGCCGTCGGCCAAGTGGTCTATTTCCGCGACCGGCGGGTGACCCTGCCCGGCTACAGCGTGGACAACCGCAACTCTTCCGATCTGCTGGCCGAGCTGGGCTTCCGCCCCCTCCGCTCCCTGCGCCTGAGCTCCAACCTGGTCTGGAACCCGGACGCCGCCCACACCACCAACGGCGGCGTCGCCCTGCACTATCAGCCGGCCGAGGACCGCATCATCAACCTCGGCTACCGTTATTACCGCGGCGCCTTCGAGCAGAGCGACATCTCCTTCCTCTGGCCGCTGGCCCGCCAATGGCACGCAGTGGGCCGCTGGAACTATTCGTTTGACGGCGCCCGGACCCTGGAGGGGTTGGCCGGCGTCGAATACGACAGTTGCTGCTGGGCAATCCGCCTGGCGGCGCGCCGCTTCACCCGCGACCTCAATACCGCCTATTCCGACAGCATCATGCTCCAGGTTGAACTGAAGGGGCTGGGCAGTGTCGGATCGGGCATCGAGAGCCTGCTCGAGGATGGTATTCTGGGCTACTCGCGAGACTATTCACGTTATCCGGAAGCCGAGTGACCCCATGAGACGCATCAAACCGCTGCTGCCCCTGCTGGCCGTTCTGTTCGGCCTGCTCGCCACCTTCGCCGTGCGCGCCGCGCAGACCGAGTCCATCGACCGCATCGTCGCCGTAGTCAACGACGACGTGATCACCCAGAGCCAGCTGAACCGCGAGCTGGATACGATCCGCAAGCGGATCGAGGCCAGCAACACCGAGGCGCCGCCCGAATCGGTGCTGCAGCACCAGGTGCTGGAGAAGATGATTCTCACCCGCCTCGAGCTGCAGGAGGCGGAGAACACCGGCATCCGGGTCGACGACGAGAGCCTCAACAACACCCTGCGGCGCATCGCCGACCAGAACAAGCTCAGCCTCGGCGAATTCCGCCAAACCCTCGAATCCCAGGGCTACAGCTTCGCCCAGTTCCGCGAGGACATCCGCCACCAGATCGCCATCGCACGCCTGGAACAGCGCCAGGTGGACAGCCACGTCACGGTCAGCAAGCAGGAGATCGCCAACTTCCTGGCCAACATGGCCAACCGCGGCGCCGACACCACCGAATACCACATCGGGCACATCCTCATCGCCCTGCCCGACGGCGCCACTCCCGACCAGATCCAGGCCGGCAAGGCCAAGGCAGAGAAGATCCTGAAGGAGCTGCAGGGGGGTGCGGACTTCGCCCGTACCGCGATCAGCGTCTCCGACGGTCAGCAGGCCCTGGAGGGCGGCAATCTCGGCTGGCGCAAGCTGGGCCAGATACCGACGATGTTCGCCTCCCTGGTGGCCAAGATGAAACCGGGCGACCTGAGCGGCCTGGTGCGCAGCCCGAGCGGCTTCCACATCGTCAAGCTACTCGGCAAACGTGACAGCGCCCGCCACGTGGTGACCCAGACCCACGTGCGTCACATCCTGATCCGCACCAATGAGCTGGTCTCGGCCAACGACGCCGTCACCCGTCTCAAACAGCTCCGCGCGCGGGTGCTGGCCGGCGAGAGTTTCGCCGAGCTGGCCCGCGCCAACTCCGACGACAAGGGCTCGGCGATCAAGGGCGGCGACCTGGGCTGGGTCAATCCGGGCAGCCTGGTGCCGCAGTTCGAGCAGGTGATGAACAAGACCAAGGTCAACCAGGTGAGCGAGCCGTTCCAGACCCCCTTCGGCTGGCACATCCTCCAGGTCCTCGGGCGCCGCGAATACGACAGCACCCAGGAGTACAAGCAGGCCCAGGCGGCCCAGGCGATCCGCAAGCGCAAGATCGAGGAGGAGCGCGACATCTGGCTGCGGCGCCTGCGCGACGAGGCCTACGTCAAGATCATGCTCGACGACGAGTGAGCCGCCCGGCGCGCATCGTCCTGACCCCCGGCGAACCGGCCGGGGTCGGCCCCGAGCTGTGCGTCCAGCTCGCCCAGCGGCCCCATGGCGCCAGCCTGGTGGCCGTGGCCGATCCGCAGCTGCTGGCCGAGCGCGCGGCCCTGCTCGGGCTGCCGCTGAATATCCGTGAATACGACCCGGCAAACCCTCCCCCCCCGGCCGCCGCCGGCACCCTGGAGGTGTTGCCGATCCCGCTGCGCCGCCCCGCCCGCTGCGGCCGGCTCGATCCGGCCAACGCCGGTTACGTACTCGCCTGCCTGGACGCGGCGGTCGCCGGCTGCCTCGAGGGCCACTTCGACGCCCTGGTCACCGGCCCGCTCCACAAGGGCGTGATCAACGACGCCGGCATCCCCTTCACCGGCCATACCGAATACCTCGCGGCGCGCTGCGGCGCTGCGCAGCCGGTGATGATGCTGGCCACCGAAGGGCTGCGGGTGGCCCTGGCCACCACCCACC
>CAZMMH010000412.1:0-2482 GCA_964567315.1 uncultured Gammaproteobacteria bacterium | reverse complement strand
AAGCTCTGGCTGTAGCCCGAGACGCTGTCGGTGCTCTGCGTGGGCGCCGAGGTGGACGAAACGGTACCCCCGATCCCCGTGTTGCCGTTTCGCGTGCTGTCGTGGTAGTTGGAGGTGGCTCCGTTCTCCCCCAGATGCCAGACCCCGGCGTACTTGTCGTCCCACACCGATTCTGGCTGTTCCTGTCTTGCCGTAGTGGGATTGCCGTAGTACAGGTAAATGATCGTGTCGGTGTCGTAGTGGAAGACCGGCAGCTGCACCCAGACCAGCAGCTCCTCGGAGCCGCCGGTGTTGTTGTACTTCTCGATCTGATGCGGGATCCTGGTCACGCCGTCGGAATCGGTGAACAGGATGTCGTCGCCGTCCGCCTGGGCGCGGTTGAACAGATCGTCTGAGCCGGTGATCTTGAGCAGGTAGGGGAAGTCGACGAGGTTGCCCGACAGGCCGTAGGCGGCCCCTGAGCTATCGATCGTGATGGCGCGGCGGCTCGTCCAGGCCGAGGAGTACCAGGACTGGGCGGTGGCCGTGGCAACTCCGACGGTGAGCCACAGAATAGCGAGAGACACCCAGATGGTCAGGCGGGTCGAACCTGCCGAGCGTGAGGGAAATGCTGGGTCGTTCGAACTGCGGTGGTCCAACCCGGCGCCACTCCTTCATTGCCAACTCTATCCCGGCCCTTGGTCTCATATCGATAACTTTGGTAGCTACCTTGAAGGTATCACGAGACGGCTGCATTTTCCGGGCAAGCGACCAGGGGGTATCAAGGCGGACGCGGCTACCAGGAGCCGCCTGGGCTGCGGAATCGTCAGGGCAGCCACGCGAGCTGCCCTCAATCCGGCAAGAGTGGCCTATTTGACGATGAGGACCTTGCGGATTTCCTGGAAGCCGGGGCCGACGATCTTGATGAAGTACATGCCGCGGGCCACGGCGCGCCCGCCGCGGTTCTTGCCGTCCCAGAGGATCTCGTGGACGCCGGCTGCCTGGTGGCCGCGATACAGCACGGTGACCACATCACCGGCGAGGGTGAACACGTGGATGGTGACCATGCCGGCGGTGGGCAGGCTGTAGTGCAGCTCGGTGTTCTCGCCGCGGGTGGGGTTGATGACGTTGTTGAGGATGCTGACCCCGGCGCGCTGGGTGGAGGCCTGGCGGATCTTGAAGCTCCAGGGCTCGATGGTGCGCGGGTCGGTGGGGTTGGAGGTGCGGGCGCAGAGCAGCGAGCCGACCTGCAGCAGGAACTCCAGGGAGGCACCGGAGGCCAGCTCGGGGTCGGACTCGAGGATGGAGTAGGTGCGCGTGGCGGCCACGGAGGAGTCCTCGCCGCGGGAGCGGGCATCGGTGTTGGCCGCGGGCACCAGGTCGGCCACCGGCGGGGCGGGCATCCAGAACCCGTCAGACTTCAGCGAGGAGGGCACCTGCAGGTCGTAGATGAGAGTGGTGAGGGCGGCGGCCTGCCCCGGGGCGGTGATGGTGGCCTGGAGGGTGATGTTGCCCTGCTTGACCAGGCTGCCGGTGCCGTCGAAGGCGCGCAGGATCTCCGGCTTGAGCTTGGCGAAGCTGGAGGAGGCCCACACCGGCTCGACGACGCCCAACCCGATGTCGGAGGCCACATGAGTGGGGCTGGTCAGCGGGTTGCCGTCTGAGTCCTCCACCCCGGTGGACAGAGTGACGGTGGCCGGGAACAGCTCGTCGGCGGTGAGCGGGGAAGAGAGGTGGAGGAACAGGTCCAGGCAGTAGTCGCCGAGGGTGGTCAGCGGCTGCACCGAGCTGACCGAGGCGGCCCCGGCCCCGGAGTAGGTCCAGGAGGTGGTGGCGAAGGAGAGTCCGCCGCCGTTGACCCGCACCGGCTCGGAGAAGTGCAGGTAGATGCGGTCGGTGCCGGCGATGGCCAGGGTGTAGGAGATGGAGGGAGCGGTGCCGACGGGGACGAGCCCGGAGATGGGCACCTCGGTGAGGGCGGCGTTGTCCACCGCGGCGTTGGGGGAAGCTGCGTTGTCGAGCACGGCGGTGAAGATGGCCAGATCGATCTGGCCGGCGGAGTTCCAGGCGCCTCCGGTGGTGGGGGCGGTGAGGGCGAGCTGAAGCTGGTTGGCAGCCCCCAGGGTGACGGTTACGGCGGCGCCGTCCAGGGCGGCGGTGGGGGTGGACCCATCGGGCTGGACCTTGAAGTAGGAGGCATCCATGGCCGCGGGGTTGCTGTTGAGGTTGATGTTCTCGCTGAACGTGAGCGTGAGCACCGTACCCACGGTGAGGTTGCCGCCGGAGACGGCGCGGTTGGAGGAGGCGCTGATGATGAGCGGAGCGGCGCCATCGGTGGGCGCGACGGCGGAGGCGTCCAGCTCGAGGAGCTTGGTGCCGGTGGCATCGTCACGCAAGCTGGTGTTGGCGGTGATGCGCACCGCGGGAATGGCGCTGGTGTCGGGTGATCCGCTCTCGGTGAGCTGGATGAGGAACTGGGCGTCGTTGGCGCCGGCTCCGGTGG
>CAZMMH010000411.1:0-2484 GCA_964567315.1 uncultured Gammaproteobacteria bacterium | reverse complement strand
GGTCTCCGCCGAGGGTACCAAGCGCCTGGTGCGCAAGGCCCTGCAGTACACCATCGACAACGACCGCGCGTCGCTGACCCTGGTGCACAAGGGCAACATCATGAAATTCACCGAGGGCGCCTTCAAGGCCTGGGGTTACGAGCTGGCCAAGGAGGAGTTCGGCGCGGTGGAGATCGACGGCGGGCCGTGGTGCTCGTTCAAGAACCCGAAGACCGGCAAGAAGATCGTGGTCAAGGACGTGATCGCCGATGCCTTCCTGCAGCAGATCCTGCTGCGGCCGGCGGAGTACGACGTGATCGCCACCCTCAACCTCAACGGCGACTACGTCTCCGACGCCCTGGCGGCCCAGGTGGGCGGCATCGGCATCGCCCCCGGCGCCAACCTGTCGGACACCGTGGCCATGTTCGAGGCGACCCACGGCACCGCACCCAAGTACGCCGGCAAGGACCAGGTGAACCCGGGTTCGATCATCCTCTCGGCGGAAATGATGCTGCGCCATCTCGGCTGGGGTGAGGCGGCGGACCTGATCGTGAAGGGGATGTCCGGCGCGATTCGCGCCAAGACCGTGACCTACGACTTCGAGCGGCTGATGGAAGGGGCGACCCTGATGAGCTGCTCGGGCTTCGGCGACGCCATCATCGCCAACATGTGAGGTGGTCGCTGCGCCGCGGGCCGGCGGGTCCGCGGCGCAGCACCGCTGGTGGTGTCAAACCGGGCGGATGGTGTTGGCCAGCCGACCCTTGGGCCCGTCCGTGAGTTCGAATTCAACCCGCTGTCCCTTCTTCAGAGTTCGAAATCCCTCCTTCTCAATGGCCGAAAAGTGGGCGAAGACGTCGTCACCACCCTCTTCAGGCTCGATGAAACCGTAACCCTTGGCGTTGCTGAACCATTTGACCGTTCCGGATGTCATCGCTCGTACTCCCGCTCCCGTTGCTGGTCCCGCGGGCAGCCTGCCCTTGGGGAAAATACCTGAGTGCCGTACTGCGGCTCCGCGACCTCACTTTTGTACACTTGATCGAAATAGTCAAGTATTGAATTCGTGGGCCGCTGTGGCAGGATGGGGGTAAGCCCGATCGCGTGGTCGCGAACGGAAACGTGACGCCCGATCAGCTAAAATCGATTGCCATGAGTGATAGTGACAAAACGCGGTACGACGACGGCCTTGCAGTGCAGGAGGCGCGGCCCAAGACCAAGCGCCCACCTCTCTACAAGGTCGTGCTGTTGAACGATGACTACACCCCGATGGATTTCGTGGTCGAGGTGTTGGAACGCTTCTTCGGCATGGGGCGGGAGAAGGCGACCCAGGTGATGCTCCACGTCCACACCCGAGGTAAGGGGGTGTGCGGGGTCTTCGCCCGGGACATCGCCGAGACCAAGGTCGTCCAGGTCAACGATTACTCACGGCAGAACCACCATCCGCTCATGTGCAGCATGGAAGAGGCATGAGGCGGACCGCCAGCGAGGCAGGCCAAAATGCTGAGTAAAGAGCTCGAAGTCACGCTGAACAACGCCTTCCGCGAGGCACGGGACAAACGCCACGAATTCGTCACGGTCGAACACCTGTTGTTCGCCCTGATCGACAATCCCAGCGCGGCCACCGTGCTGCGCGCCTGCGGCGCCGACCTCGACCGCCTGCGGCGCGAAGTGGGCGATTTCCTCGACGAGACCAGTCCCTTGCTGCCCCCGGGGGACAACCGCGAAATCCAGCCGACCCTCGGCTTCCAGCGGGTGCTGCAGCGGGCCATCTTCCACGTGCAGTCCTCGGGCAAGCAGGAGGTGACCGGGGCCAACGTGCTGGTGGCCATCTTCAGCGAGAAGGAGTCCCACGCGGTCTACCTGCTGGCGCGCCAGGACATCACCCGCCTGGATGCGGTCAACTACATCTCCCACGGGGTCTCCAAGGTGGACCACGGTCCGGATGAGGAGGGGCCGCCGTCGGCCGCCGCTGCCGGCGAGGAGGAGGGCGACGCCGCCGTGCGCCAGCCGCTCGAGAGCTACGCCACCGATCTCAACGCCCGCGCCCGCGAGGGCAAGATCGACCCCCTGATCGGACGCCAGCACGAGATCGAGCGCACCATCCAGATCCTCTGCCGCCGGCGCAAGAACAACCCGCTGCTGGTGGGCGAGGCCGGTGTCGGCAAGACCGCCATCGCCGAGGGCCTGGCCAAGAAGATCGTCGACGGTGAGGTGCCGGAGGTGCTGGCCGAGGCCACCATCTACGCCCTCGACCTGGGCGCCCTGGTGGCCGGGACCAAATACCGCGGAGACTTCGAGAAGCGCCTCAAGGCGCTGCTGGCGCAGTTGAAGGAGGATCCCTCGGCGATCCTCTTCATCGACGAGATCCACACCATCATCGGCGCCGGCTCCGCCTCGGGCGGGGTGATGGACGCCTCCAACCTGATCAAGCCGATGCTCGCCTCGGGCGAGCTCAAGTGCATCGGCTCCACCACCTACCAGGAGTACCGCGGCATCTTCGACAAGGAC
>CAZMMH010000410.1:0-2489 GCA_964567315.1 uncultured Gammaproteobacteria bacterium | reverse complement strand
GGCGGCCGCAATCCCTTGCGGGAACTCCGCGCCATCGCCGAAATGGTCGCCATCTACCGTCGCGAACGGCCCGACCTGGTCCACCACGTGGCCATGAAGCCGGTACTCTACGGCAGCCTTGCCGCGCGCCTCGCCGGCGTGCCGCGGGTGATCAACGCCCTGGCCGGCATGGGCTATCTGTATACCGCGCCGCGCGGTCTCGGCCGCCTGCTGGCCCGCGGCGTCAGCCTGGCCCTGCGCTTGCTGCTGAACCGGGAGCGGAGCTGCCTGATCCTGCAGAACCCGGACGATGTGGCCAGCCTCACCGCGGCCGGCATCGTGCGTCCCGAAAGGGTCTGCCTGATCCGCGGTTCCGGCGTCGACATCGAGGCCTTTGCGCCGCGGCCGGCGCCGGCGGGGGAGCTCACCGTGGTGCTGCCGGCGCGGATGCTGCGGGACAAGGGTGTGGTGGAATTTGTCGGGGCGGCGCGAAGGCTGAAGCCGCGCTACCCCCACGTGCGCTTCGTCCTGGTGGGCGACCGTGACACGGAGAATCCGGCCGCGGTCCCGGCCGCCCAACTCGAGGCATGGCAGGCCGAGGGCGTCGTCGAGTGGTGGGGGCATCGCAGCGACATGCCCGGGGTCTTTGCAATGGCTCACCTGGTGGTGCTGCCCTCTTATCGCGAGGGCCTGCCCAAGGCCCTGCTGGAGGCCGCCGCCGCCGGGCGCGCCATTGTCACCACCGACGTCCCTGGCTGCCGCGAGGTGGTCGAGGAGGGGGTCAACGGCCTGCGCGTGCCGCCCCGGGACGCCGCCGCGCTGGCCGCGGCCATTGGGCGGTTGCTGGACGACGAGGCCCTCCGCCTGCGCATGGGCGCTGCCGGTCGTGCGCTGGTGGAACGTGAATTCTCCGTGGAGCGGGTGATCGAACAGACCCTGACACTGTACCGGGAGATGCTGGCGTGAGCCGGGTTCTGGTCACCGGTGCCACCGGCTTCGTCGGCAGCGCCCTGTGCGCGGCCCTGCAGGCGCGCGGCGACACGGTGCGGGCCGCGCTGCGCACGCCGCGGGCGCTGCCGGACGGGATGGAGTCGGCGCTGGTCGGCGAGCTCGGTCCGGCGACCGACTGGCAGGCGGCGCTGACCAGCTGCGACGCGGTGGTCCACCTGGCAGCGCGGGTCCACGTCCTGCGCGCTACCGTTGCCGACCCCGAGGCCGCCTTCATGGCCGTCAACCGGGCCGGCAGCCGCCGACTGGCCGAGGCCGCGGCCGCCGCTGGGGTGCGGCGGCTGGTGTTCGTCAGCAGCATCAAGGTCAACGGCGAGGAGACCCATGGCCAGCCGTTCCATGCCGAGGATCCGGCGGCGCCGCAGGACCCCTATGGCCGTTCCAAGTGGGCCGCGGAGCAGGCCCTGTTCGAGGTGGCCGCGGCCACCGGCCTCGAGGTGGTGGTGGTGCGGCCGCCGCTGGTCTACGGTCCCGGGGTGAAGGGCAACCTTGCGCGCCTGCTGCGGCTGATCGCGCGCGGGGCGCCGCTGCCTCTCGGTCGCGCGGACAACCGGCGCAGCCTGGTGGCCCTGGACAACCTGGTCAGCCTGCTGCTGGCCTGCCTCGACCACCCGGCCGCGGCCGGGCAGGTGTTCCTCGCCGCCGACGGTGCCGACCTCTCCACCGCGGAACTGGTCCGGCGGCTGGCGGCCGGACTGGGTCGGCCGGCGCGGCTGCTGCCCGTGCCGCCGGGCCTGATGCTCGCCCTCGCCCGCCTGCTCGGGCGCGGCGGCGTGGCACGGCGCCTGCTCGGTTCCCTGCAGGTGGAGCCGGGCAAGGCGGTCCGTCTGCTCGGCTGGACGCCGCCGCGAAAACCGGGCGAGGCCCTCGAGGCGCTCGGCCGCTGGTACCGGGAGCACTGATGAACCGACTGCAATTCGCTGCCCTCGGCGGCCTGCTGTTCGTGGAGGCGGTGCTGCTCACCGGCATCGTCCGCCGCTACGCCCTGGCGCGCCTGCTCGATCTGCCCAACGAGCGCAGCTCCCACGACACGCCCACCCCCCGCGGCGGCGGCCTGGCCCTGGTGCTGACCTTCCTCCTCGGCCTGCTGCTGGCGGCCTGGTGGGGCGACCTGCGCGGCGGCGAACTGCTGGCCCTGCTCGGGGGGGTGCCGGTGGCCGCGGTCGGCTTTCTCGACGATCATCGCCACGTCTCTGCACGCTGGCGCTTCCTGGTCTATGCCCTGGCGGCGGTCTGGGCGGTGGCCTGGGCCGGCGGCCTGCCGCCGCTGGACCTGGCCGGCCGGGTGGTGGACCTCGGCTGGCTCGGCCACCTGGCCGTCACGGTCCTGCTGGTGTGGCTGATCAACCTGTACAATTTCATGGACGGCATCGACGGTCTGGCCGGCGGCGAGGCGGTCAGCGTGGCCGGCGCCGCTGCCGTGCTGCTGTTGCTCGCCGGGGCCGTCGGCCCGGCCCAGTGGAGCCTGCTGCTGGTGGTGGCCAGCCTCGGCTTCCTGGTCT
>CAZMMH010000409.1:0-2491 GCA_964567315.1 uncultured Gammaproteobacteria bacterium | reverse complement strand
AACGATCACCTGAATCTTCGCCATGCCGCCTCCCGGGCTGAAAAACCTTACTTGCCGCATACATTAGCAAGACACTCAAGAAAGGCGAAGCCGCCCGTGGCCTTCACTCCTCCGTCACCAGCGTTCCCTGGTGGTAGAGAATGCGCCAGCCGTCCGGCGTGCGGCGCCAAAGGGTGGCGCGGCGACTGAGCCGCCCACCCTGGTCCAAGGTGTAGGTGAGGAGGTAGTTGTCGGCGGCAATCCGCATGCAATGGAAATCCCGCGTCTGCCACACCTCCGACCGAGGCTTCCGGGAGCGCTGCTCCAGCACCTCGAGCACATAGTCACGACTGTAGCGGCGGCCCGACGCGCCGACCTCCCAGAAGCCCGGGTCCATCATCCCGTCGAAATCCACGCGGGTCGTGCCCGTTTCCGGATGATGGAAGATCGGCTCCCGCCGTTTCAGATCTTCCAGCACACTCCACAATTCGGGATCGGTCTCACCAACTGATGCCATGCATCCATCCCTTCCGCCACCCGTGGATGCTACCTCCGCCGCCCCTGCCGCTGGCCTGCGCGTGAAGGCACGCCCGTGCGCGGGACACGGACACCAGCCCCCTTGCCATTTCACTGCGATAGTGTACAAATAAACATGTTTTAATAAACATATGGCGTCGCCTACCCAGATTCCCGACGGGCAGGCCCCAGCCACGCTGTCTTCACCTTTTCCAGGTTAGCGCTCCACGCCGCCCATGCTCTGGCTCGCCGTCCATCTGCCCCACCTCGCCCTGGAGGTCTTCCCACGGGAGACCGCGACCGGGCCGTGGGCGGTCTACCACGGGCCCGACAACCGGCCGCTGGTGTTCGCGCGCAACCGGGCGGCGGCCCGATCCGGCATCCGTCCCGGGATGCCGCTGGGGGCGGCGCGGGCGCTGTGTGCCGAGTTGCACGCCTGCCGGCGGGAGCTGGACGCGGAGCGGGCCGCCCTCGACGCCCTGGCCCTGTGGGCGCTGCAGTTCAGCTCGGCGGTGCACCGGCGGGCGGAGGAGGGGCTGCTGCTGGAGATCGGCGGCAGCCTGCGCCTGTTCGGCGGCCTGCAACGAATCGTCCGCCAGCTGGCCGAAGGGCTCGCCGCCCTCGCCTACCACCCGCGCCTCGGCATCGCGCCGACGCCACTGGGCGCCTGGCTGCTGGGGCGGGCGGGGCTCGCCGCGCCGGTGAGCGACGGCGCCGAACTGCGCCGGCGCCTGGCGCAGCTGCCGCTGGCGATGCTGGAACTGGAGCCGCATAGCCTGGAGGCGCTGCACGGCATGGGCCTGCGGCACACCGGCGAACTGCTCGCCCTGCCCCGGGCGGAGCTGGCCCGCCGCCTGGGTCCCGCACTGCCCCACTACCTGGACCGCGCCCTGGGCCTGGCGCCGGATCCCCTGCCGCCATTCCAGCCACCGGCGCGCTTCAAGGCCCGCCTGCCCCTGCCGGCCGAGGTGGAGCACAGCGAGGCCTTGCTGTTCGCTGCCCGCCGGCTGGTGCTGATGCTGGTGGGCTACCTGCGCGCCCGCGGCGCCGGGGTCCTGGCGCTGCAGCTGCGGCTGGAGCACCGCAACCGGCCGGCCAGCGAAATCCCCGTGGGCCTGGTGCGGCCGTCGCGGGACGCCGAGCATCTGCTGGGTCTGCTGCGCGAGCGGCTGGAGCGCTTCAGCCTGCCCGCCCCCACCGACGCCGTCGCCCTGCACGCCGACGCCTTCCACGCCCTGGAGAGCAGCCACCGCGACCTCTTCGCCGGCGACGACAGCGAGGGGCTGCCCTGGCAGGCCCTGGTGGAGCGGCTGCGGGCGCGTCTCGGCGAGGGGGCGGTCTGCGGCCTGGCGCTACCTGCCGACCACCGCCCCGAACGGGCCTGGGGTACGACCGAACCGGGCAAGCCGGTGCTGGCGACGACGGTGGCCGAGCGCCCCCTGTGGCTGCTGCGGGAACCGCGGCCGCTGGAGCCGCAGCGGGAGCGGCTGCGCCTGACCCGCGGGCCGGAGCGGCTCGAGAGCGGCTGGTGGGACGGCAACGACCTGGCCCGCGACTATTTCGTCGCCGAGACGCCGGAGGGGGTGCGGTTGTGGATCTACCACGACCGGCGCGGCGCCGGCTGGTTCGTGCAGGGGATCTTCGCCTGAGAAGCTCCCCTCAGCGCTCCAGCCCGCGGCGGCGGTGCCACTCCGCCAGCGACTCGTCCGGATACTCGTCGAACAGGCGGTCGTCCGGGCCCGCCTGCAGCGGCACCCAATTGGCCTTGGAGCCGAGCATCATGTGGCTGCGCACCGGCGGCTCCGGCAGGGGCGTGTCGATGGCGGAGGCGTGCGGGTGGACCAGCTCGGGCCAGCGCGGGTCCCAGGCCCACAGCTGGCTGCCGCAGAGACCACAGAAATGGCGCTCGCCGGGATCCACCTCCACCTCGCCGGTCGCCTCGTCGCGGATCTTCGGGTTGTAGACCCGCACATGCTCCCGTCCCTGCACCTGGAGG
>CAZMMH010000408.1:0-2493 GCA_964567315.1 uncultured Gammaproteobacteria bacterium | reverse complement strand
CGAACAGTCGCAGGGAGAGCGAAACCGGCTTGGAGATCAGCGAGACGAATTCGAGAATGAAGTTGATCGGCACGAACAGCGCCTGCACGGCGATGTTCTTGGAGCTGAACGGCTGCAACGTCAGCTCGCCGATGAAGCCGCCGATGCCCTTGATCTTGATGCTGTAGTAGAGCATCAGCCAGAACACGCCGAGTGCCAGGCCGAAGGTGATGTTGGGATCGGTGCTGGGCACCACCTTCATGAACGGGATACCGCTGTGGATGGCCGCCTCGGGCAGCCAGTCGACGGCGATCAGGTCCATGAAGTTCATCAGGAAGACCCAGACGAAGATGGTCAGGGCCAGCGGCGCGACCAGCGGGTTGCGCCCGGAGAAGGAACTCTTCACGTTGTCGTCGACGAACTCGACGATCCATTCGAAGAAGTTCTGCAGGCCGCCCGGCACCCCGGGGGTGGCGGAGGTCACCACCTTGCGGAAGAACCAGATCATGAACACGGCCAGAGCCAGCGACCAGCCCATGGTGTCCAGGTGGATCGCCCAGAAACCCATCTGGTTGGCCTGCTCCAGGTTGTGGGCCATGCCCCAGTGACCATCGGGAAACTGGCCGAAGGTCAGGTTGGTCATGTGGTGGTGAATATATTCGGCGGAAGTAAGCTTTTCGCTGTGGTCGGCCATGGTTAAAGTCTCAAGATTTTTCAAGAATTTCGTTGGCGTACTGGGCGAACAGGCCAATGACGAAGCCGCCCAGCAGGGGCAGGACCGGCAACCGCCACACTCCTATGCCCAACGCAAAAAGGGTCACGGTCACGGCGAAGCGCTCAAGGGCACAGCGGTACATCAACCGCAGGTTGCGGTGGGGATCCGCGCTCGCCAGCCGCATGGCCCGTATCAGGTGCCAGTGCAGCAGCAGCGCGTTGATCGCCGCCACGCCGTACCCGAGCGCAGCGCCAAGCGCCGCACCCCTTCCTATCCAAATCCAGGCACTGCCCGCCACCGTCACCAGCAGCATGAGATGCAGTCTCGCCCGCCTGCGTAGCGTCGCCTGCAGGTCGCTTACGGCCTTGTTCATCCGTAACGCCCCAAGGGGTTCGCAGTGAACGAAGAATAGCAATAGCCCATGGGATTTCCCGTTGGGCCGCACCGGGCAGTGCGTGTCGGGGGCGGGAGTATAGAGAGTTGGCCCATCACCGTCAATGGACCGATAAAAACCAGTTATGTTAGTAGACCATGATATGTGGGTATTCGCCCGCGAGGTCAGCGGATATGGGCGAGGATACCGTCCAGTTCGTCGAGGGTATTGTACTCGATCACCAATTTGCCCTTGCCTTTGGCGCCCTGCTGGACCCGCACCGCGGCGCCCAGTTTTTCCGACAAATCGTCCTGCAGGCGGCGCACATCCGGGTCGATGGCCGGCACCTGCTGCTTCTTTTGGTCGGGCGCGGCCAGCAAACGGCGGACCAGGCTTTCGGTCTCGCGCACCGACAGCCCCCTGGCCACCACCTGGCGCGCGGCATCGCTCTGCTGCGGGCCCTTGAGGGTGAGCATGGCGCGGGCATGGCCCATCTCCAGGTCGCCGTGCTCCACCAGCTTCTTGACGTCGTCGTTGAGGTCGAGCAGGCGCAGCAGGTTGCTCACCGCCGTGCGCGAGCGGCCGACGGCCTGGGCCGCCTGCTGGTGGGTCAGTTCGAATTCGTCGAGCAGGCGCTTGAGGGCGACCGCCTCCTCCAGGGGATTGAGGTTCTCGCGCTGGATGTTCTCGATCAGGGCCATGGCGATGGCCGCATCGTCGGGCACATCACGAATGACCGCGGGGATCTCGCCGAGACCGGCGATCTGGGTGGCGCGCCAGCGCCGCTCGCCGGCGATGATCTCGTAGCGGTCCTTGCCGATGGGCCGGACCACGATGGGCTGGACCACGCCCTGGGCGCGAATCGAGTCGGCCAGTTCCTCCAGGCTCTCCTGGCGCATGTCCATGCGCGGCTGGTAGCGGCCGCGCTGGATCAGCTCCACCGGGAGGTGGCGCAGCTGCTCGCCGCTGGGGGGGGTGGCCGCGGCGGCACCGGCGGCCGGTTCCGCCGCTGCCTTGGCCCCGGCCCCGAGAAGGGCGTCGAGGCCGCGGCCGAGACCGCGCTTCTTAACTGCCATCTGTATCTTCCTGCAAGAAATCGGTGGGTGAAGCGGCCTCTTCGGCGATGGCGCCGTTGTCCTGTTCCTGGCGCCGCAGCATTTCGCCGGCCAGCGCCAGGTAGGCGAGCGCGCCCCGCGAGGCCTTGTCGTAATAGATCACCGGGAGGCCGTAGCTGGGCGCCTCGGCCAGGCGCACGTTGCGCGGCACGATGGAGCGGTAGACCTTGTCGCCAAAGTGCTCGGTGATCTGGTCCGAGACCTCCTTGGCCAGGCGATTGCGCGGGTCGAACATGGTCCGCAGCAGCCCCTCCAGCTCCAGGGTCGGGTTGATGCTGCGGCGGATCTTTTCGATGGTATCGAGCAGGGCC
>CAZMMH010000407.1:0-2507 GCA_964567315.1 uncultured Gammaproteobacteria bacterium | reverse complement strand
GGCATCGGCCGACCCCGCCCCGCGAAGCGCACGTCGGCCCGCGGCAGGCAAGATCTGTGTGCGGGCAAGGCACGGGATACCGGGTTCCACGCTCAACCCTCTTCCGCCAGCGCATCGTCCCGCACACCCTCCGCCAGCAACGGCCGCAGGGCCGCCAGCGCGCTCTCGTCGGCCTCGCCGAAGAGCATCTCCGCCAGGGCCCGCTCGTCGACCGGCGGGGTGCCGTAGCGGATGATGCGTTCGACGATTTCGCGGTCGATTCGCGCGTTCATCTCCGCGGCGTCCACCGGCGGCTCCAGGGAGATGCCGTCGGGGCCGAGCAACCGGAACATGCGCAGGCGGAAATACAGGCCGCGCAGCCGATGGACCAGTTCGGCGTCGGCATCAACACCGCCCTGCCGCAGTGCGGCAAGCACATCCTCCTCGAAGGCGCTGAAGGAGCCCCAGGCATGGTCCGGCGCCTGGGCATAGCAGTGTGCCACCTGCTCCACCGCCTGTCGGCGCCACGCCCCGGGCACCAGGTAGAGCCCGCCGCGGGTCAGCACCCGGGCATAGGTGGCGGCGGCGCCAGAACCGCGCTGCTCGGCGGCGGCCACCGCGGCCAGGGGACGCACGACCCCGCCCGAATCGTTGTCGACGCTCTCCAGCAGGTCGGGGAAGGCGGCGACGAAGCTGCCGAAGGAGGCAAAGCCGAAGCTCTTTTCGTCGAACGAGCCATCCAGGCGGCGCATGAAGCTCTTCAGGGCGCTGCGCGGGATGCCGTCGGCGTAGGCGGGTGCCAGCAGTTGCAACGCCTTGGTCAACAGCGCACGCGCCTCATCCGGCGAGGCCTCCGCCGGGGTGCTCGCGGCGTCCTCGCCGCCAGCCACGCCGGGCAGGGTATCGTAGAACTTGAACTCGTTGCAGGAGGCCAGCCAGAAGGGATTGGAGACCTCACGCAGCCCGAGGCCGATGATGCGCCGGCCCGACTGCTTGACCTTCTGTGCCAGGCTGACGAAATCGCTGTCGCTGCTCACCACCACCACGTGGGTGATGTGGGGGAAGCGGTGCAGGTCTTCCAGCACGTCCAGAGCCAGGCGGATGTCGGCGCTGTTCTTCATCCCGCGGTGGAACAGCTGCACCAGCTCCAGGCCGTTCTCGTTCAGGGCATAGCGGTAGCGGGAGAACCACTGCCAGTTGGCGTAGGCCTTGTTGATGCAAATCTCGCCCAGCTGGGCCGCGTACTCGGTGATGGCCGCCACGTCGACCATGGCATCCTGCACCGCGAAGCATTCGCTGCGGTAGCTGCCGTGGCCCTTCTCCAGGTCATAGAGGGTGGCGTGGATGTTCTCGAAGTCCCAGTAGAGGGCAACGCTGTCGTTCATGCTGTCGGTGGGCTCCGTCGGCCGGGCGCGCCGGCACGTTTGGCGTGGTTGGCTGCAGGGTGGCAACACGGGGGAAAACGCCGAAAAATCTTAACACAGGGGTCGGCCGGGCTATACTGCGCACCCACCGCGGAGGCACCGAAATGAGCTACCCCCTGAACGACGACGAACTGCGCGCCACGCCCCGCCTCCCCGCCGACGAACGCTACGACTACTTCGTCACCCACGTTCTCCGGGGTGGCGAGGTCTGGGGCCTGACGAGCGAGGCCGGCTGGGTGTCGATGATCTCCGAGGAGGGCGAGGAGTGCCTGCCCATCTGGCCCCACGAGCGCTTCGCCGCCGCCTGGGCCACCGACGACTGGGCCGACTGCAAACCGACACCGATTCCCCTCGACCAGTGGCTGGCGCGCTGGATTCCCGGCATGCGCGCCGACGGCACCCTGCTTGCGGTCTTCCCCGACGCCGACGAACCGGGGGTGGTGGTCACCCCGGACGAACTGCGCGAGGCGTTCGAAAGCCAGCGCTGACGCGGCCTGCGGGCCGGCGCACGACCGCCGGCCGTGGCCGGGTACGGCCGCCTGGCCCGCAACTTGCTGGAATACGGCAACCCTCACACATTGGGAGATCTGCCGTGGCCACTCGTTCCTGGATCGGACTGCTGTCGTTTGCCGTAGTCGCCGCCATCGCGGTGCAGCTGCTGGACCCGGGCTCGGGGCTGGTCGCCGCCGCGGCCGGGCTCCTGCTGGTGCTGGGCGGCACCCTGCTCACCGCCATCCTCAGCCACTCCCAGCCGGCAGTGCTGGCCCTGCGCCACGTGCTGGCGGGGCTGCGCTCGCCGCCGGCCGCCTCGCCCGACGACCAGGAGGGGATGCGCTGGTTCCTGCAGGCGGCAGATTCTTACCGCCGCGGGGAGATCCGCCGTGCCGAGGCGGCAACCCAACACATCCCGGTGCCGCTGCTGCGCCAGGGCACCCAGCTGGTGCTGGACGGCTTCCCGCGGGAGCAGGTCACCCTGGCCCTGCAGTGGCAGATCGCCGAGGAACGGGACCGGCTGCGCGCTCCGGGCGAGGTGCTGCGGGCCATGGCCGGCTACGCCCCCGCCTTCGGCATGCTCGGCACCCTGCTCGGCCTGGTGCAGATGCT
>CAZMMH010000406.1:524-2511 GCA_964567315.1 uncultured Gammaproteobacteria bacterium | reverse complement strand
GGCGGCACCGTCCACACGCCGCACCTGGCCGGCTACCTGCTGATGGGTTTCGGGTTGATCTCGTTCCTGGTGGCCGGGCTGTTCCTGCACCGCCAGCGCGACATCAAGCGCATGTTCAGCTACTCCTCCATCGAACACATGGGGCTGATGACCTTCGGCTTCGGTCTCGGCGGGCCCCTGGCCACCTTCGGCGCCCTGCTGCACATGACCGTCCACTCCCTGACCAAGTCGGCGATCTTCGTCACCGTCGGCCACGCCGCGCAGATCGCCGGCAGCCAGTCCATCGACCGTATCCGCGGCCTGATCCGCACCCAGCCGCCGGTGGGTTGGGGCCTGTTGCTGGGCACCGCGGCGATCGCCGGCTTCCCGCCGTTCGGTGTCTTCACCAGCGAGTTCCTGCTGCTCAGCGCTACCATGCAGACCTGGCCCTGGCTGAGCGTGGCCCTGCTCACCGGCCTGGTGGTGGCCTTCGCCGGCCTGTTCCGCAACCTGCAGTCGATGGTCTACGGCAGCCGCCCCGAGGGGCAGGAGCCGGTGCGCGCCAACATGCTGCCGGTGGCGTTGCATCTGATCCTGGTGCTGTGGCTGGGCCTTTCCATACCCACCTTCCTGGCCCACTGGTTCGATCAGGCGACCCGCCTGATCAGCGGGAGCGGGCTGCTATGAGCCACTTCGACTGGCTGTCGGAACTGCTGGCGCAGATGCAGGACGACCACATCCTGGTGCGCCGCGGCTCGGCCAGTGCCCTGGCGCCGGCCCATCTGCTGGAGCTCGATCCGGAGGATTGGGGCCGGGCCGCGCGCATCGCCGCCGGCTACGGCTGCCGCTGGGCCGGGATGTGGGCGGAGGAGCGCCCTGAGCAGGAGAGCCTGGTGATCCACGCCTGCCTGGAGTGGGGCGGCGACCACCTGGTGCTGCGCACGGCGATTTCGCCGGCCACCCCGGTGCTGCCCTCCCATACCCCCTGGTTCCCCAACGCCGACCGCCTGGAGCGGCACGCCCAGGACATGGTCGGCCTGGCCTTCACCGACCATCCGGACCCGCGCCGCTGGACCCGCCACGCCGCCTGGAGTGATCTCTTTCCCCTGCGCCACGACTTCCCCCTGGCGGGGGCTGGCGAGGGGCCGACCCAGGGTGACCGCGACTACCCCTTCATCCAGGCCCAGGGCGCCGGGGTCTACGAAATCCCGGTGGGCCCGGTGCACGCCGGCATCATCGAGCCGGGCCACTTTCGCTTCCAGGCAGTGGGCGAGGAGATCCTCAGCCTGGAGGAACGGCTCGGCTACGCGCATAAAGGGATAGAGAAGATCGCGGTAGACCGGGACCCGGCGGGACTCGCGCGACTCGCCGGGCGGGTCTCCGGCGACTCCACGGTAGCCCACGCCTGGGCTGCCTGCATGGCCATGGAGCGGGCGGCCGGCTGCGAGGTCCCGCCGCGGGCCCTGGCCCTGCGCGGGCTGATGGCCGAGCGCGAGCGGGTGGCCAACCACCTGGGTGACATCGGCGCCATCTGCAACGACGTCGGCTTCAGCTTCGCCTTCTACCAGTTTGCCCGCCTGCGCGAGCTGTGGACCCGCGACAGCGGCCATTTTTTCGGCCACCGCCTGATGATGGACCGGGTGGTCCCCGGCGGGGTCGCGGTGGAGTTGGACAACGACGCCGTGGGCGAGCTGCGCCAGTCCCTCAACCGCCTGCGCCAGGCGCTGGCGGAGTTGCTGCCGGTGGTCGACGATCACCCATCGGTGGAGGACCGCTTCATCGGCACCGGGGTGCTGCCGCGGGAGACCGCGCAGCGGCTCGGCTGCCTCGGCTACCTGGCGCGGGCCTCGGGCATCGACGCCGACCTGCGCCGCGACAATCCGTATGCACCGTACAATCGCCTGCAGCTGCGGGTGCCGGTATTCGAGGCGGGCGACGTGGCCGCCCGGGTGCGGGTGCGGGCCGAGGAGCTGCTGGCCTCGCTGGACCTGATCGAGCAACCGCTCAC
>CAZMMH010000406.1:0-514 GCA_964567315.1 uncultured Gammaproteobacteria bacterium | reverse complement strand
CAGGAAGCTGCCCATGGCTGAAATTCTCGTTGTAGACGACGATGACCACATCCGGGACCTGATCGAGCAACTGCTCACCGACCTGCCCGGCGGGGAGCTGCGCGCGGAGTGGCCAACCCTCCAAGGGGCGGCCGAGGGGTTCGGCATCGTCGAGGGCTGGCGCGGCGAGATCCTCAGTTACGTGCGTTTCGACGGGCAGGGGCGGGTCGCCCGCTTCTTCCCCCGCGATCCCAGCTGGTTCTCCTGGCCGGCGCTGGAGCGGCTGATCGACGGCAACATCGTTCCCGACTTCCCGGTCTGCAACAAGTCGGTCAACGGCTCCTATTCGGGTCACGATTTGTGACCCGAGAATTTTGAATGGTGAATGTTGAATTGGGGTGTGCGCTGCGCGCACGAGTGGGTTAGAGACAGATGCTGAGAATCCTGCACAAGATCCACAAAATCGGCATCGTCAGCGAGCCGCTGGAGGCGGACGAGGCGGCCCTGGCCGAGGTGGGCGCGCGGCTGCGCCAGG
>CAZMMH010000405.1:0-2524 GCA_964567315.1 uncultured Gammaproteobacteria bacterium | reverse complement strand
CGGCGATGGAGATGATCCCCTCGATGATCATCTCGCGGAACTTGGTCTGGCCGTGAATCACCCCTTTGAGTTTGTTCGCCATCGGCAGGAAGAACAGGTTGGCCATGCCCACGCCGTAGATGGTGGCGACGAAGGCGGTGGCGATGCCGCCGCCGAGCTTGCTCGGGTCGGCCAGGTTGTTCATCACGTGGATCAGACCCATGACCGCACCGATGATGCCGATGGTGGGCGAATAGCCACCGGCACCCTCCCAGACCTTGGCCGCCTGGGTGTCGTGGTGTTCGCGGGTGTCCAGATCCACTTCGAGGATGTTGCGGATAGCCTCCGGCTCGCTGCCGTCCACCAGCAGCTGCAACCCCTTGCGCGCGAACAGGTCCGACTCGTTCTCGGCGATCGTCTCCAGGCCCAGCAGGCCCTCCTTACGCGCGATGTTGCTCCACTGGACGATCTTCTCGATCGCCTCCTTGGGATTGAGCTTGGGCGGGAAGAAGACCCAGACGACCTTCTTCAGCGCGTCGAGGAAGATCGACAGGGGGAACTGCAGCATGATCGCGCCGAAGGTGCCGCCGCCGACGATGATCAGGGCGGTCAGCTGCATCAGCGACTCGACGTGGCCGCCCTCCATGAAGTTGCCGCCGAGGATGGCGGCGAAGGCCAGGATCACGCCGATAATGGAGAGGATATCCATCGCCTAGACCGCCCCCGAAATCTCCGTGCCGATCTGCTCCAGCGGCAGCACGCGCGAAGAGATGCCCGCCTCGGCCACCGCAGCCGGCATGCCGAAGACCACGCAGCTGGCCTCGTCCTGGGACCAGATGGTGGAGCCGCCCTGCTGCAGCAGGCGGCAACCCTCGCGGCCGTCCGCGCCCATGCCGGTGAGGATCACCCCCAGGGTGGAGTCGGGAAAGAGCTTGGCGATGGAACTGAAGGTGATGTCGACGCAGGGCTTGTAGAACTGTCCCGGCTCGGACTCGACGATCCGCACCCGCGCCGAACCGCCGCGCCCCTCGATCAGCATCTGTTTGCCGCCGGGGGCCAGCAACGCGGTGCCCGGGGCCAGGACGTCGCCCTCGGCAGCCTCCTTGACCCGGATCCGGCAGAGCTGGTCGAGACGATTCGCGAAGGCCGGGGTGAAGGTCCCGGGCATGTGCTGGACCAGGACGATCGGCAGCGGAAAACTGCCCGGCAGCGCGGTGAGCACCTTCTGCAGGGCCACTGGCCCGCCGGTGGAGGTGCCGATGGCCAACAGCTTGTAACTGCCGCGGCGCCGCGGCGCCGGTGCGGCAGCGCGTGCAGGCGCCGGCCCCGGGGGCGCCGGCGGTGGCATTGGCACGGCCGGACGTGCGGGTGCAGGCGCCGGCACGGGCTTCAGTGCGGGCTGCGCCCGCCCGCCCTTGCCAATGGTCCGCACCATCATGCACAGCTTGCGCCGCGCCTCTTCGCGGTCCTTGGAAATATCGTCGAAACGCTTGGGCAGGAAGTCGACCGCCCCGGCATCGAGGGCGTCGAGGGTAGCCTTGGCGCCGTCGTAGGTGAGCGAGGAGAACATCAGAATGGGGGTCGGGCGCATGCTCATGATCTTGCGCGCCGCCGTGATCCCGTCCATTACCGGCATCTCGATATCCATGGTCACCACGTCTGGATGCAGGCGCATGACCTTGTCGATCGCCTCCTGGCCGTCCGCCGCGCTATCGACCACTTCCAGCTGGGGATCGCTGTTGAGAATCTCCGTGACGCGCCGTCGGAAGAAGCCGGAGTCGTCGACCACCAGTACACGTACTGCCATTTGAGAGGATTCCTTGAGCTGCGGAACCGGCACACGATATCTCAATTCCCCGGCCCGCGCATGCCGGGAATCAACCGCGCCCGGCGTACGCCTTCATCAGGCTCGGGACGTCGAGAATCAGCGCGATCCGGCCGTCGCCGGTGATGGTGGCACCGGAAAGTCCGGCCACCCCGTGCAGCATCTGACCCAGCGGTTTGATCACCACCTCCTCCTGGCCGATAAGCTGATCCACCACGAAGCCGACCCGCTGATTGCCCACGTGAACCACCACCACATGGGCGTTCTTCGGCGCCTCGTCCACATGGGAGCCGCGCACCAGCCACTCCCGCAGATAGAACAACGGCAGCGCCTGTTCGCGGACCATCACCACCCGCTGGCTGTCGACCACGTTGGTCTTGGACAGGTCGAGGTTGAAGATCTCGCTGACACTGGCCAGCGGCAGGCTGAACGGCTGGTTGCCCAGCACCACCATCAGGGTCGGCATGATCGCCAGGGTCAGCGGCACCTTGATACTGATCAGGGTGCCCTGGCCGGCCGTGGAGGTGATCTCCACGCTGCCGTTGAGCTGGGTGATCTGGGTCTTGACCACGTCCATGCCGACGCCGCGGCCAGAGACGTCGGAAATCTCCGACTTGGTGGAGAAGCCGGGGGCGAAGATCAGGTTGAAGGCCTCGGTGTCGGAAAGGCGCGAGGCGGCGTCCTCGTCCATCATCCCCTTTTCCACCGCCTTCCGCCGCA
>CAZMMH010000404.1:0-2541 GCA_964567315.1 uncultured Gammaproteobacteria bacterium | reverse complement strand
CCACCTCCAGGGCGAAACCCCCGGGGTTGTAATCGCTGGCGTGGGTCACGTGCAGCACCGAACCGTCCTGGATGTTGCTGCGTGCGCCGATGCGGATGGCGTGGATGTCGCCGCGCAGGGTGGCGTTGGGCCAGACCGAGGCGTCGGCGCCCAGTTCCACCTCGCCGATCACCACCGCCGATTCGTCCACCCAGGCGCCGGCGGCCAGGCTGGGGCTCTTGCCCTCGAAGCTGCGGATGCTCATGCCGGATCTCAGCGCATGGTGACCAGCTCTTCCGCGCTGGTCGGGTGGATGGCCACGGTGTTGTCCAGGTCGGCCTTGGTGGCGCCCATCTTCAGCGCCACGGCGAAGCCCTGCAGCATTTCGTCGGCGCCGGGGCCGATGATGTGGATGCCGACCAGCTTTTCGTGGGCGCCGACGGTGACCAGCTTCATCGCGGTGGTCACCTTGTGCCGGGTGAAGGCGTGGACCATGGGGGTGAAGCGGCTCTGGTAGCACTTCACCGCGTCGCCGTGCTGGGCGCGGGCCTGCTCCTCGGTGAGGCCGACGGTGCCCAGCGGCGGGTGACTGAAGACCACGGTGGCGATGTTTTCGTAGTCCAGGCGGCGCTCCGGGCGGTTGTCGAACAGACGGTCGGCGAGGCGGCGGGCGGCGGCGATCGCCACCGGGGTGAGCTGGACCCGGCCGGTGGCGTCGCCGACGGCGTAGATGCCGCGCACGTTGGTGTTCTCGAAGGGGTCGACCGGAATGTAGCCGTTGGCGTCGGTCTCGACCCCGGCGGCGGCCAGGTTGAGGCCGTCGGTGTTGGGCCGGCGGCCGGTGGCCCAGATCAGGGTGTCGACCCCGGAGAGGGTGATGCCGCCGCGGCAGTGGAGCTCCAGGCAGCCGTCGGCCTGCTTTTCGATCCGCTCGATCGCGGTCTTGGGCATGATGCCGACGCCGTCCTCCAGCATGCACTCCATCAGGGTGTCGCGCAGCATGTCGTCGAAGCCCTTGAGGAAGTGCTCGCCGCGCAGCAGCATGGTCACCTCGCTGCCCAGGGCGTTGAGCAGGCCGGCCAGTTCCACCCCGATGTAGCCGCCGCCGACGATCACCGCCCGTTTCGGCTGTTCTTCGAGGGCAAAGAAGCCGTCGGAGGTGACGCCATGCTCGGCCCCCGGAATGTCCGGCACCACCGGCACCCCGCCAGGGGCGATGACGATGTGGTCGGCGGTATAGAGCTCGCCGTCCACATCGATGGTGCGGGCGTCGACGAAGCTGCCGTAGCCCTTGATGTGGTCGATGTCGGAATCGGCCAGGTAGCTGTCGTACCAGTCGAGGATGCCGCCGATGTAGTTCTCGCGCTTCTCCACCAGGCGGCTCCAGTCGAAGCCGCGGCGCTCGACCGCGAAGCCATAGTCGGCCGCGTCCTCGATCGCATGGGCATGCACCGCGCCGTACCACATCACCTTCTTCGGCACGCAGCCCAGGTTGACGCAGGTGCCGCCCAGTTCGGAAACCTCCACCACGGCGCACTTCTTGCCGTAGAGGGCGGCGCGCTCGGCCGCGGAAAGGCCGCCGCTGCCGGCGCCGATGGCGATCAGGTCGTAGTGCTTGCTCATGCGCTTCCCCAGCATTCCGTCGGAAATAGTGCCGGCATTCTAACAACACGGGGATGGCCGGCGGCATTACTTGACAAAATTAATCGGGAATAATATCTTTTTCTCACGGACATGTTTTTCCTCCCTAATGTCTGTCCTTGCGGAAGGTGCCCTCCACCTTCCGTTTTTTTTTGCCTGCCACTGGCCGCCCCCTCAGGCGCCGCCGAGGCTCAACGGCGGCGCGTCCAGGCGGTTGAGCTGTTCGCGCAGGGTAAGGATCTGCTCCTCCCAGTAGCGCACGCTGTTGAACCACGGGAAGGCCAGGGGAAAGGCCGGATCGTTCCAGCGCCGCGCCAGCCAGCCGGAGTAGTGGAGCAGGCGCAGGGCCCGCAGCGGCTCCACCAGGCGCAGCTGACGCAGGTCGAAATCGGCGAACTCCCGGTAGCCCTCCAGCACCGTATCCAGCTGCAGGGTCATCTGCGGCCGGTCGCCGGAGAGCAGCATCCACAGGTCCTGTACCGCCGGCCCCTGCAGGCAGTCGTCGAAGTCGACGAAGTGGGGTCCGTCGTCGGTCCAGAGCACGTTGCCCGGATGGCAGTCGCCGTGCAGGCGCAGGGTGTTGCCTGTGCCGGTTTCGGCAAAGCCCGCGCGCACCCGCTCCAGCGTCGCCGCGGCCAGGTCCTCGTACTGGCCCCGGTGCTCCGGCGGCAGAAAGCCGTGCTCCAGCAGGAAGGCCACCGGCTCCTCGCCGAAGCGTGCGACGGTCAGGCTGGGGCGGTATTTGAAGGGGCGCACCGCGCCGACCGCGTGAATGCGGCCGATGAAGCGGCCCAGCCACTCCAGGTGGTCCAGGTCGTCCAGCTCCGGTGCGCGCCCGCCGCGGCGCGGGAACAGGGCGAAGCGGAAGCCGGCGTGCTCGAACAGGGTCTCGCCGTCGCGCACCAGCGGCGGCACCACCGG
>CAZMMH010000403.1:0-2564 GCA_964567315.1 uncultured Gammaproteobacteria bacterium | reverse complement strand
CCCGATTGCCTGATGATGTTCTTGAGTCGGACCCGGCACGGCTCGGGTCTCGCCGACAATAACCGAAAGGATGAAGAAGGATGAACGATCAGACCAAGATCGCCGTGGTCACAGGCGCTAACCGGGGGCTGGGTCTGGAGACCTGCCGCCAGCTGGCACGGCTCGGCCTGCAAGTAGTGCTGACCAGCCGCGACTCGGCCAAGGGCCAGGCCGCCGCCGCGGACCTGCAGGGGGAGGGCCTGGACGTGCGTCATCAGACCCTGGACGTGACCCGGGCCGATGACGCCCGGCGGCTGGCCGACTACATCACCGCCGAATTCGGGCGCCTGGACGTGCTGGTGAACAACGCCGGGGTGTTCCTGGACCCGTACGATCCCCCCGGCAACAGCGTGCTGGACGCGCATCTCGACACGGTGCGCCGCACGCTGGAGACCAACCTGTACGGTGCCTTGCAGATCAGCCAGACCCTGATCCCGCTGATGGGCGGCACGGGCCGGGTGGTCAACGTCTCGTCCGGCATGGGCCAGCTGTCGGAGATGAACGGCTGCTGCCCGGGCTACCGCTTCTCGAAAGTTGGTCTCAACGCCCTCACCCGCATCCTGGCCGACGAGCTGCGCGACAGCCGCATCAAGATCAACTCGGTCTGCCCCGGCTGGGTGCGCACCGACATGGGCGGTCCGGGCGCCGACCGCTCGGTGGAGCAAGGGGTGGACACCATCGTGTGGCTGGCGACCCTGCCTGACAGCGGTCCCAGCGGCGGCTTCTTCCGCGACCGCCAGCCCATTCCCTGGTAGGCCGGATGCCGGTATCGCCGGTTCTGCTCTTCTACCTGATCGCCCTGCTGGTGGTGCTGGGCGCCGGGGTCGGCGCCTTCCTGGTATTCGCGCGCTACAGTCGCCTGCTCGGGGCCGGGCTGGGCCTGCTGCTGATGGTCGTACTGGTATTGTTGTGGCCCATTCCCATTCACGGCGGCCTCACCTTTCTCGGCGAGGTGATGTACCGGGAGCTCGATCGGGCGCTGGAGGCGCACCAAGAGATCGTCAAACAGCAGGAGAAGCGCGAGCTTCGACAACGCCTGGAGACGCGCTTCAGCAGGCCATTGGACTTCAGCATCACCGGGCCCCTGTCCGGGACCTGGGCGCGGGTGCTGGTCGAGGGCGGCCAACCCGCCTGGTACGAATCCGACAGCCGCCTGCTGTGGAGCGACTGGCTGCCGTTCGAGCCAGACGCCGCCCTGCCCTCCCTGAAGCCGGCGAAGGCACGCTGCCGGAGCTATCCACCCGAGGGCCATTGGGCGCTCGTCAGCGAGGTGGAAAACTATCTTCTCTGGAAGTCGGGCGGCGACGAGCTGCTGCCGGACGTACCCGCTTCGTCGGTCTCCTATTGGATGGACGAGCACACCGGATTGGAAATGCCCACCTATAACCTGCGCGGCTCCGCCGACAACACCGACCAACGGCCAGGTAAGCATCGATGGTTCGTGGCGCGCTGTGTAGCCCGCGGGCCGGGTGCCCCGCCAGCGGGCTACGCGCGCCGGGACATCCCATTGACCGAATGGAATCGCTACCAGCTTTCGAAGCTTGGAAACTAGACCCCATCCTTTGTGCCGGAACCGCGGCTAGCTGTCGGTCGGGATACCGAACGTCTACACAATGGCTCCGGCGCAGGTTCCGGTGCCGCCCGATGATGGCGTTGCAAAGATGATCGGCAATCTGAACGCGAATCTCGCGAAGGCAACCGGGTCGGGGGTTTCCACCGCATCAGCGAACAACCGGCTTACCACCTACAACGATCACCGAACGTTCAACAATGCGTTGAGCAACAGGTCGCCCAAGCCACGGACGCACCCGCAGCGACTGCCCAAGCAACTTCCAGTGCGCTGTCGAAAATGTCGGTAGACCAACGGGCCCAACTTGAAGTCGGACCTACGGCAGCGTGATGCGTACCCGGCACGCCCAAGGAAAGGTGACCCGCCGCGTTGTTTGATGGTTCTTTGGTCGCTCAGCCGCCGACCAGGATGAGCACACGCGCGATGACGACCAATCCGTTCGTGGACCCAACAGGCCGCCATCACCCCGCATCCCAGATCTGGGGTGGTTGGGTGGGTTTGTGCAAGAATAACCGCCTCTTTCTGAGGCGCCGAGGGACAGCTTTCGGCCAGGAACAGACATTAGACGGACACTACATGTGGACCGCAACGCTGCCAGAAGCGGACATCAGCTCGAAGAAAAGGACTGCAGCCAACGATCCGGTCTGCTCGTCACCGCGACAGACGGGTTCGTCCCAGAAGCGGACATCGAACCCGTCGGCGGATCGGTCGCCACCCAGGCGTGCGTTCAATCGGTGAGTGCCCGAGTTCGAGTGGCCGGTTAGCAGTGTGTAGCAGCCAGTCCCGAAAAGCGGTTGAGCTAAAGCATTCTTTGTTCAGCCCAATGTTGACTCCTTACTTTGGAAACATCAACTGGACTTGCGCCCGAATCTGCCAGTCGGCGCCGTAATCCGGGGTCAGGGCGTTGTAGTACCCGGAGAGCTGCATGTTCACCGGCAGCTTGCCGACGTGGAAG
>CAZMMH010000402.1:0-2572 GCA_964567315.1 uncultured Gammaproteobacteria bacterium | reverse complement strand
CACCTCGGGATCGACGCAGTTGATGGTGATGGTGACGTGGTCGATGTTGTGCTTGGCCAGCTCGTCCACGCAGTCGGGCAGGGCCAGGCCGTTGGTGGAAACGCACAGCTTGATATCGGGCGCCTGCTCGGACAGCGCGCGGAAGGTGGCGAAGGTCCGCTCGGGATTTGCCAGCGGATCACCGGGGCCGGCGATACCAAGTACGGTCATCTGCGGAATTTCGGCGGCCACCGCCAGGGTCTTCTTGATCGCCTGTTCCGGCGTCAGCAGCTCGGAGACCACGCCCGGGCGGGACTCGTTGGCGCAGTCGTATTTGCGGTTGCAGTAGTGGCACTGGATGTTGCAGGCCGGAGCCACCGCCACGTGCATGCGGGCGAAGTAGTGGTGCGCCTCTTCCGAATAGCAGGGGTGGTTGTGAACCTTCTCGCGGATATGGTCCGGCAGGTGCGAAAGCTGATCGTCGTTGGAGCCACAGGAGCTCGCGGCGCAGCCGCTCTTGGCGGCGGACTCTTCCTGACCCAGGATTTTCATTTCCATCGCAGTTCCCCGAAGTGGTGTGGTTACGTGTTTCCGGGGAGGTTGCAAGCGTCGTGCCTATCCTGAATCGAATCCCAACCTATTGATTTATATTGCTAAAAACAAAAGGCCCGGCTAAGTCGTGTAGAACGGTTCACGACACAGCGGGGCCGGTTGTAACGAAGGGGACATGCCCCGGGGACCGCCTCAGCCGAAGCGGCCGGTGACATAATCCTCGGTCTGCTTCGAGGCCGGCGAGGTGAACAGAGTGCCGGTGTCGTTGAATTCGATGAGTTCGCCGAGATACATGAAGGCGGTGAAATCGGCCACGCGGGCCGCCTGTTGCAGGTTGTGGGTCACCACCACGATGGTGTAGTCGCTGACCAGTTCGGTGATCAGCTCCTCGATCTTGAGGGTGGCGATCGGATCCAGCGCCGAGGCCGGCTCGTCGAGCAGCAACACCTCGGGCTTGATGGCGATGGCGCGGGCCACGCACAGGCGCTGCTGCTGGCCGCCGGAAAGGGCGGAGCCGGTCTGATTGAGCTTGTCCTTCACCTCGTCCCACAGCGCCGACTTGCGCAGGGCCCACTCCACGCGCTCGTCCATATCGCGCCTGGAAAGCCGCTCGTACAGGCGCACGCCGAAGGCGATATTCTCGTAGATGCTCATGGGAAACGGGGTCGGCTTCTGGAACACCATGCCGACCTTGGACCGCAGGCGGTTGAGGTCGAGATTGCGATCGAGGATATTCTGGCCCTCAAGCAGGACCTGGCCTTCGGCCCGCTGCCGCGGGTAGAGGTCGAAAATGCGGTTAAAGGTGCGCAGCAGGGTCGACTTGCCGCAGCCGGAGGGACCGATGAAGGCCGTCACCTTGCGGTCCGGGATCTCCATATTGATGCTTTTCAGGGCGTGGTATTGCCCGTAATAGAAGTTCAGATCCTGAACGCTGAGCTTCGACTCCGCGTCCGCCTTTACCTCGTCACGCACTTTATTCACCTCAAGGGCGGAAGACATGGGGAGTGTACTCTCGATCACAGTAGTGGTGGAATTCATAAGCTAGCACCTTTCCTGTTGCGCAGCAGAACTCGCGCAACGATGTTCATGACGAGGACGCTGGCAGTAATCAGCAGGGCGCCGGCCCAGGCAAGGCCCTGCCAATTGTCATAGGGGCTCATGGCGAAGTTGAAGATCACCACCGGCAGGTTGGCGATCGGCCCGTTCATGTTGGTACCCGAGAACTGGTTGTTCAGGGCGGTGAACAGCAGTGGCGCGGTCTCGCCGGCGATGCGGGCAGTGGCCAGCAGCACGCCGGTGGCGATACCCGCCCTGGCGGCGCGGTAAACCACCTTGACGATCACCAGGTGACGCGGGGCGCCAAGGGCGGCGGCGGCCTCACGCAGATGGTCGGGCACCAGCCGCAGCATGTCGTCGGTGGTGGCGACCACCACCGGAATCACGATCAGCGCCAGGGCCACCGAGCCGGCCCAGCCGGAGAAATGGCCCATCGGCACCACGAACAGTTGGTAGACGAAGACGCCCACCACGATCGAAGGCGCGCTCAGCAGGACGTCGTTGACGAAGCGGACCGAATAGGCCAGCCGCGTGCCGCGGCCGTATTCCGCCAGGTAGGTGCCGGCGAACACCCCCACCGGGGTCCCGATCAGCACGCCGAAGCCCGTCAGCAGCAGGGTGCCGCTGATCGCATTCCTCAAGCCGCCCGCGCTGCCGGGGGCCGGGGTCGGCTGCGAAAAGACCGTCCAGTTCAGGTGGCCGGCACCCTGCGCGACCAGGGTCCAGAGCAGCCAGCCGAGGAAGACGAAGGCGAGCCCGGTAACCGCCAGGGCGGCGGCAATGTTGATAGCGTTAATCAGCTTGCGGCGTTGATAGAGATTCATGGGATTCGTCCTACGCGTTCCTGCCTTCCTGCCGGGCGGAGAGACGCATCAGCATGAAGCGGGAGGCGGCCAGCACCACAACGGAGATGACGAACAACATCAGGCCGATGGCAATCAGCGACGAGGTGTAGATCACGCCGTCGGCCTCGGGGAATTCATTG
>CAZMMH010000401.1:0-2573 GCA_964567315.1 uncultured Gammaproteobacteria bacterium | reverse complement strand
CCCAGGCCTGCGGCGAGGTGGGGCCCGGGCGGATGCTGGAGCCGGCGGAGCTGGTCGAACGCTGTGCCGGGGTGTTCGCCGCCGGGGGGCGGCTGGCCGGGCGCCACGTGCTGATCACCGCCGGTCCCACCCGCGAGGCGCTCGATCCCGTGCGTTATCTGGGCAACCGCAGCTCCGGCAAGATGGGCTTCGCGGTGGCGGCGGCGGCGGCGGCGGCCGGGGCGCGGGTGACCCTGGTGGCCGGGCCGGTGGCCCTGGCGACCCCGGCCGGGGTCGAACGGGTGGACGTCGAGAGCGCGGCCGAGATGCACGCGGCGGTGATGGCGCGGGCCCCCGCCTGCGACCTCTTCATCGCTGCGGCGGCGGTGGCCGACTACCGGCCGGCGGCCGCGGCCGAACAGAAGATCAAGAAGGACAAGGCCACACTGCAGCTGGCGCTGGTGCGCAATCCCGACATCCTGGCCGAGGTGGCGGCCCTGCCGGCGGCGCCGTTTACGCTCGGCTTCGCCGCCGAAACCGACGACGTCCTCGGCTACGCCCGCGAGAAGCTGGAGCGCAAGGGGCTCGACATGATCGCCGCCAACCGGGTGGGCCTGGCCGGCCTCGGTTTCGAGGCGGACGACAACGCCCTGCACCTGCTCTGGCGCGACGGTGAGCGCGACCTGGGGCGGGGCCCCAAGCGGCAACTGGCGACGCTCCTGGTGGAGGCGATCGCCGAGCGGCTGGCTGCGGCCGGAACCTGAAACCAACCCACGGAACACGTATGCACAAGGTCCAGCTGAAGATCCTCGATTCCCGCCTCGGCAACGAAATCCCGCTGCCCCATTACGCCACCGACGGCTCCGCCGGCATGGACCTGCGGGCCTGTCTCGACGGCCCCGTGGAGCTGCAGCCCGGTCAGACCGAACTGATTCCCACCGGCATCGCCATTCACCTCGGCGACCCCGGTCTGGCAGCGGTGCTGCTGCCCCGTTCCGGGCTCGGTCACAAGCACGGTGTGGTGCTCGGCAACCTGGTCGGTTTGATTGACTCCGACTACCAGGGGCAGCTGTTCGTTTCCTGTTGGAATCGGGGAAGTGACTCCTTTACCATCCAAGTGGGCGAGCGGATCGCGCAAATGGTTCTGGTCCCGGTCGTGCGCGCCGAATTCGAGGTGGTCGATGACTTCGCCGAGAGCGCGCGCGGCGCCGGCGGCTTCGGGCACACGGGGCGCCACTGAGGCGTGGCGCCGGCCGCCAGGAAAGGGGCAACAACAATAATCGCGCAGGAGTCGGATCGGCGATGAAGATTTCTCTCCCCACCCGCGGCGACAAGGCCGCCCGCGGCGGCGGCATGAACCTGTTCCTGCTCGGGACGCTGATCTTCCTCGCCGCCGCCGCACTGATCGCCGGAACCAATGCCCTGACCCAGCAGGTGCTGGCGGCCCAGGCGGCCAAGGAGCGGGTCGCCCTGACCCAGATCCTGGCGGAAAGCTTCGCCAATCGGGTGCAGAACGTGATCGGCCAGTACGCGCATATCGCCGACGCGGTGGTCAAGGATCCGGCACTGGCCGAGGCCTTCGCCGGCGCCACCCGCGAGACCCTCGCGCAACGCGCGGCCCAACTCAAGCCCATGTTTCCCGGTGCCCTGCTGGTGCGGCTGCTGCCGCCGGGGGTCAAGGACGTCGACAACTCGCAGACGCCCCACCTGGGCTACGCCGCCCTCGACATGCTGCACCAGGCCGAGACCAGCCGTGACGAACTGCCCGCCGAGGTGCATGTCTTCGGCAGCCCGCAGCAGGAGATTGCCCTGGTCCGCCGGGTGTTGCACCCCGGCGACCAGCGCTACCTCGGCAGCCTGATGTTGAGCCTGCCGGTGGGTCTGTTGAAACAGGCCTTCCGCCACATCAGCGATCCCGCCGGCTACGTCGAACTGTGGCAGGAGACCGGCAAGGGCGAGCATCTGCTGCTCGCCTCCCGCGGCGACGAACTACTGAAGCGCGGGTCGCCGGGGACCCTGCTGCCGGTGGCCGGCACCCGCTGGCGTCTCGCCTACTGGCCGGCCGTGGCTCGGGGCGGCCTGTCGCCGCAGAACCTCGTGCTGGTCTGGGGCGCGGTCGGCCTTTCGGTGCTGCTGATTGCGGTGATCGTGTTCGTGGTCATGCGCCTGCTGGCCGGTGCCCTGCGCAGCGACATGACGCAGGTGGTGCACCTGTTCAAGGACCTGCGCGAAGGGCGCGGGCCGGGTAGCTACCGGGCGCGCTACAAGAGCGTCGGCCAGACCATGGCGCTGATTCGCGAAATCGGTGCCGGCAAGCTGGGTGCCGCCGCGCCCGCCGGCACGGCGAAGAAGGGCCGGACCGCGCAGCAGATGGAGGCGGAGGAGGTCGATGCCCTGGTGCCCTCGCTCGAGGACGACATCTTCGGCAAGCAGGAACTGACCGACCAGGATCTCGCCCCCAGTCTGATCTTCGGTGGCCATAGCGGCGGCATGGTGGTCGAAGAGGAGGCGCAGGAGCCCGGCGGCGCGGACGGCGGCGGCCTGAGCGATGCCGCGGCCAACATCTTCGGCGTCTATGACATCCGTGGCGTGGT
>CAZMMH010000400.1:0-2580 GCA_964567315.1 uncultured Gammaproteobacteria bacterium | reverse complement strand
GAGGTGCTGCTGCACCCCAAGCATGGCTACGGCGCCAATCTGAACCCGTGCCTGGACTGCAAGGTGTTCATGGTGCGCAAGGCCCTGGAGTGGATCGAGGCCCACGGCTTCGATTTCATCATCACCGGCGAGGTGGTGGGCCAGCGGCCCATGTCCCAGCGCAAGGACACCATGCCGGTGGTGGCCCGCGAGTCCGGCGCCGAGGACCGCCTGCTGCGGCCGCTGTGCGCCAAGAACCTGCCGCCGACCCTGCCGGAGCGTGAGGGTTGGGTCGCGCGCGAGGCGCTGCACGATTTCTCCGGGCGCACCCGCAAGCCGCAGATGGCCCTGGCCGCCAGGTTCGGCTTCGAGGACTATGCCACCCCCGCGGGCGGCTGCTGTTTTCTCACCGACGAGGCCTATTCGCGCAAGCTGGCCGACCTCTGGCAGGCCCACGGTTCGCGCCAGTACGAGCTCGACGATATCATGCTGCTCAAGGTCGGGCGCCACATCCGCCCCCGGCCCAATTACAAGCTGATTGTCGGCCGCGAAGAGGGAGAGAACCGTTTCCTCGAGGGCTACCGGCGTCAGTTCGTCTCCTTGCACACGGTGAGCCACAAGGGCCCGCTGGTGCTGGTGGATGGCGACGCCGCCGACGCCGATCTCGAATTTGCCGCGCGCATTGCCGCCCGTTTCGGCCAGGGCCGCGCCGCCGAACGGGTGACCGTCGCGCTGACCCGCCCCGACGGCGCGAGCCGCGAGGTCGAGGTGGTGCCGTTGCCGCCGGGCGAGATGCACGAGGAGTGGTACATTTGACCCGCTACCAGCTCGACGCCCGCCGCCTGTTCTGTCCGATGCCCGTGATTCGGGTTCAGGACCGGGTCGCTCAACTGGCACCGGGGGACGAGCTCGAGGTGGTCTGCAGTGACCACGGTGCGCTCAATGACGTACCCGCATGGTGCCGGATCAACGGCCATACGGTGCTGGAGACCCGCGACACCGGCGCCGAGGTCTACATCGTGGTGCAAGTGGGTTCGGGCGACGCCAGTTGAGGAGCAGGGGGATGAACGGCCAGCCACAACAACACGCCCAGACCCAACAACCCACGCCTGGCAGCCGTTACGACGCCACCTTTCGCGTCACCGCCGTGGGCGCGCTGGTCAACCTGGTGCTGGCGGTGGTCAAGGTGGTGGTCGGCGTGTTCGGCCAGTCCCAGGCCCTGATCGCCGACGGTGTCCACTCCCTGTCGGATCTGGCCACCGATGTCCTGGTGGTGGTGGCGGCCAAGCACGGCAGCCGCGAAGCCGACGCCAACCACCCCTACGGCCACGGCCGCATCGAGACCCTGGCCACGGTCGCCCTGGGTGTGATCCTGATCCTGGTCGGCGCCGGCATGCTGTGGGATGCCGTACGGCGCCTGTTCGCCACCCAGCTGCTGCTCCACCCCGGGGTCCTGGCCCTGGTGGTGGCCGGTCTCTCCATCGTCGCCAAGGAGGCGCTCTACCAATACACCATGGTGGTGGCGCGCCGTCTGCGCTCCAACCTGTTGCGGGCCAACGCCTGGCACCACCGCTCCGACGCGGTCTCCTCCATCGTCGTCATGATCGGCGTCGCCGGGACCATGGCGGGGCTGCCCTATCTCGACGCCATCGCCGCCGGTGTGGTGGCCCTGATGGTGGCCAAGATCGGTTGGGACCTGGCCTGGCACAGCGTCCACGAACTGATCGACACCGGCCTCGAGACCGAGCAGGTGGAGCGCATTCGCCGCGCCATCGTTTCGGTGGACGGCATCCGCGATATGCACATGCTGCGTACCCGGCGGGTCGGCGGCGATGCGCTGATCGACGTACACGTGATCGTCGATCCCTGGATCAGCGTTTCGGAAGGACACCTGGTGGGCGAAACCGTGCGGGCCAAGCTGATCCGCGAGTTCGATGAGGTCAGCGATGTGATGGTGCACGTGGACCCGGAAGACGACTTGCGCGCGGCCACCTGTGTCGGGCTCCCGCTGCGTGATACTCTGCTGCAACGTTTGCGCAACGAGTGGCGCCACATTCCCGCCGCCGGCTACATCGACCAGGTGATCCTGCACTACCTGAGCGGCCGGGTGGACGTGGAGTTGCAGCTGCCGCGCTCGGTACTCGGCGGCAGCCTCGAGCGGGCGGACGAACTGGCCGAGGAGTTCGCCCACGTTGCCCAGCGTGTGGACGTGGTCGGGCGTATTACCCTTAGCTACCATTAACGCTCAGTATTAGTGCGTAGCCCGTGGGGCGCCGCGTCATCATGGTGCAACATGGCGGTATGAGGGGAATGGACTGCCAGAAAAATTAATAGGTTATAGCCAGTCAGCGCTGGCATAGTTCGTGCACTACGGGGAGTCACAGCTGCCGTCAGTGGTGGCCTGGGTTCAGAAAATACACGGTCCTTTGGAGGAAAAGCGATGTCTCAGAAAGTGTTGAAGATGATCAAGGATAACGGCGTCAAGTTCATCGACCTGCGCTTCACCGATACCCGCGGCAAGCAGCAGCATGTGTCGATGCCGACGTCCCAGGTCAGCGCCACCATGTTCAAGGAAGGCAAGATGTTCGATGGCTCCTCCAT
>CAZMMH010000399.1:0-2595 GCA_964567315.1 uncultured Gammaproteobacteria bacterium | reverse complement strand
TACTGGGCATGGGGGTCGCCGGCCTTGGCGCGGGCCTTCAGCTCGTCCGCTCCCTGGCTGTGGACCATCGTGGTGAGTTTGACCGCGGCGTTCACGCCGCGCAGAAAGTTGAGCGCGCCGGTATGGCCGTGCTCGGCGGCACGGGTGAGCCAGTCGATGCCCAACTCCTTGTCCTGGGCGACGGCATAGCCTTGGTAGTACATTTTGCCCAGCAGGTACCGGGCGTCGTCGTTGCCGTGGTGGGCGGCGCTGGTAAGCCAGTGCACCGCACGGGTGGGGTTCTTGGCCACGCCTGTGCCTTCCAGGCGCGCCTTGCCCATCAGGTATTCCGCCTCGGGCGTGCCGGCACGCGCCGCCTGGCGCCACCAGTAGACCGCCGTTGCCGGGTCTTCGTTCACGCCCTTGCCCTCGGCGTAGAGCTTGCCCAGCCTCAACGCGGCATACGGTTGGCCGCCGCGTGCCGCGCGGCGCAGCCAGTGGGCGGCCT
Organism: uncultured Gammaproteobacteria bacterium; assembly: GCA_964567315.1. Classification (GTDB taxonomy): domain Bacteria; phylum Pseudomonadota; class Gammaproteobacteria; order CAZMMH01; family CAZMMH01; genus CAZMMH01. Next base: position 2,108 of record CAZMMH010000399.1, on the reverse strand, counting down.
TGGCCGGGTCGGGCCGGAGCCCGTAACGGCCGTCGAGCCAGGCGAGGCCGTAAAGCAGTTCGGCACCCACGTTACCCTGCGCCGCCTCCTGCGCGATCATCACGGCTTCCGTGGCCTGCTGCTGCGAGGAGGGTGTGGTCCCGGCGAGGGCGGCCAACAGAATCAGGGCGGGCAGGGTGGTCATGACGAATCTCCAGGGAGCGTCGGTGGTTCGGTTTTGCGGCGACGCGGGTCGCGTAACGTTCCTAGTGTGAAGGTTGCGTATGGGGGATCGCAAGCACCGTGAGGTGCCAGGCGGGGTGAGTGGATTCGACTGCAGATTCAAGCGATGAGCGAAACGGGGCGGCCCCACGTCGCGCGGAGGGTGCGCACCACGGAAGGCGCGCAGCAACCAGCGACGGCGTGGCCCCAAACGAAGAAGCCGACACAAAGGTCGGCTCCATACGGGAATTGGTCGGGGTGACTGGATTGGACCGTTTCGCCGGGAGCGAAACGGGACGGCCAACGGCCGCCCGGAGGGTGTGCGCCAGGGAAGGCGCGCATCAACCAGCGACGGAGTCGCCCCAAACGAAGAAGCCGACACAAAGGTCGGCTTCATACGGGAATTGGTCGGGGTGACTGGATTCGAACCAGCGACTCCTGCCTCCCGAAGACAGTGCTCTACCAGGCTGAGCTACACCCCGAGGTATTCAGTAACTGCGGCTGACGGCGAAATCAGCGAGGGCGCGCATCGCGTCCTTGTGCGGGGAGTCGGGAAGTACGGTCAGGGCTTCGATGGCCTTGTCCGACTCGATTCGCGCGGCGTGCGAAGTGTACGCGATCGCGCCGGTCGATTCAATCGCCGCGATGACGGCGTCGATCTGCTCCAGGCCGCCCTCTTCGATGGCCCGGCGGATCACCGCGGACTGCTCCGGCGTGCCCTGGCGCATGGCGTAGATCAGCGGCAGGGTCGGTTTGCCCTCGGCCAGGTCGTCGCCAAGATTCTTGCCCATCTGCTCGCTGCTGGCGGTGTAGTCGAGGGCGTCGTCCACCAGCTGGAAGGCAGTGCCGAGGTGCATGCCGTAGGCCGCCATCGCCCGTTCCTCCGCCTCCGGCCGCTCCATCAGGACGGCGCCGAGCCGGGAGGCTGCCTCGAACAGTTTGGCGGTCTTGGCGTGAATCACGCCCAGGTAGCGCTGCTCGGTGGTGTCGGCGTCGTGGCAGTTGAGCAACTGCATAACCTCGCCCTCGGCGATGGTGTTGGTGGTGTTGGCGAGGATCTGCATCACCCGCATGCTGCCCACCTCGACCATCATTTCGAAGGCGCGCGAATAGAGGAAGTCCCCCACCAGCACCGCCGCCTCGTTGCCCCAGATGTTGTTGGCGGTCTCGCGCCCGCGGCGCATCTGCGAGTCGTCGACCACGTCGTCGTGGAGCAGGGTGGCGGTGTGGATGAATTCGACGATGGCGGCCACCTGGACATGGCGGTCATCCTTCCCGGCGTGGCCGCAGCCGCGGGCCGCGAGCAGGGCCATCAGCGGGCGCAGGCGCTTGCCGCCGTTGCCGACGATGTAGTGGCCGAGCTGGTTGATCAGGGCCACGTCCGATCGCAGACGCCCCACGATCAGCGTGTCGACCGCGCTCATGTCGTCGGCCACCAGTGAGCGGATTGCGTCCAGGTCCATATTTCGATCAGGTCGGGGGGTCGGTTTGCGGGGTGCGCGGGCCAAGGCCGTGCGGCCAGTCCGCTATTCTAACCAGCGCCCGGAACAAGTCCAGCATCCCGGTGCAGATCGGGTTTGACCTGGGTCCGCGCAACCGCTAAAATCCGCTGTCTTTCTCAGGGCCCATTGGTCGGGCCGTAGAGTGTTTGGAGATCAAGAACATGCATGCCGTAATCAAGACCGGCGGGAAACAGTACCGCGTGGCCAAGGGTGACAAGCTCCGCGTCGAGAAGCTGGTTGCCGACGAGGGCAGCACGGTCGAGTTCGATCAGGTGCTGATGGTCAGCGACGGTGACAACGTGAAGATCGGCACCCCGGTTCTTGAGGGCGGCAAGGTCACCGCGACCGTCAAGACCCACGGCCGCGCCGACAAGATCGAGATCGTCAAATTCCGCCGCCGCAAGC
>CAZMMH010000398.1:0-2597 GCA_964567315.1 uncultured Gammaproteobacteria bacterium | reverse complement strand
TGCCGGAGGGGGCGTCCACCTTGTGCCGGTGGTGGGCCTCGATGATCTCGATATCCACATCGTCGCCGAGCACCCGCGCCGCCATGTCCAGCAGCTTGAGGCAGAGGTTGACGCCGACACTCATGTTGGGCGCGAAGACCACGCCGATCTCCCCGCCGGCGGCGGCGATCGCCTGCTTCTGGGCCGCGTCGAAACCGGTGGTGCCGATGACCATGCGCCTGCCGGCGCCGCGGCAGAGTTCCAGGTGGCGCAGGGTCGCCGCCGGCGAGGTGAAGTCGATCAGCACGTCGAAATCGGCGACCACCGCCGCCAGATCCTCGACCACCGTCACCCCCAGGGCACCGACCCCGGCCAGCACCCCTGCATCCGCCCCGATCGCCGGGCTTCCCGACATCTCGCTCGCCGCCCCCAGGGTGGCCCCGTCCGCCTGCTGAACGGCCTCGATCAGGGCGCGGCCCATGCGGCCGGCGGCCCCGGCAATGGCAACCTTGGTCATGCATCCTCCTCGTTGAATGGTCGTTGCGGCCGCCGGCACGACGCCGCGGCCGGGGGCGTTACCAGCTCACGTAGCTGAAGCCCTGTTGCTGCAGTTCCATCAGGTCGGCGGCGCCGGCCTCGACGATCTTGGCGAACGGCACCATATCGAAGGCATTCCAGCCCAAGGTCTTGAGGGTGTTGTCGCAGGCGTGGAACTCGACCCCGTACTGGCTGAGGCTGCGCACCCGCGCCTTGTTCTCGTCGCTCACCGGGTGCTGCGGATGCTCCGCCAGCAGGTGGATGCCCGGGCCGAAACAGGTGACCACGATCTTGATGTTGTCCCCGTACTTGCGCAGCAGCGCGCCCACCGAAAACAGCACGTGCCCCTGGTAGTCCGGGTCGATCTTGTTGAACTGGTAGACGATCTTGTTGGAGACGGGATCGCCGGGAAAGCGCAGCTCGTCCGCTGAGGACTCGGCGGCCCGCGCACGACCGACGCCAACCGCCGTGGCCACACCCGCCAACAGCGAGCCGAGCAGGCGCCTGCGGCCCGGCCGCGGGGCCTCGTTGGAAGAAATCGGGGGCTTGCTCATGACAACTCCTCCTCAGGTGAAGCGAGGAGTTTACCAGCCGCTGCGCCATTTCAGCCCTTGGGGATGACCCGGGGTGAGACTGGGCGGTCAGTTGATCCGTTAATCAGCTAACCCGTTAATCGGGGCGGGAACCGGACACGCAGGAGGCAGCCCCCGATTCACCAATTCACCAATTCACCAATTAACCGATCAACGAATCCCTCAACTTCCGCCGAGCTCGCCGAAGAACTTCTTCACGCCGTCGAGCCAGGAGTGGGCCTGGGGGCTGTGGTCGCTGCTGCGGCCCTGCAGGCTGGTATCGAAGCGGCGCAGCAGCTCCTTCTGTTCTTCGGACAGGTTGACCGGCGTCTCTACCAGGATCCGGCAGAGCAGATCGCCGACCACCCCGCCGCGCACGGACTGCACGCCCTTGCCGCGCAGGCGAAACAGGCGTCCGGTCTGGCTGCCCGAGGGGATCTTGAGCTTGACCTTGCCGTCCAGGGTCGGCACCTCCAGCTCGCCGCCCAATGCCGCGGTGGCAAAGCTGATCGGCACCTCGCAGAAGAGGTTGTTGTCCTCGCGGGCGAAGATGCTGTGTTCCTTGACCCGGATCTGCACGTAGAGGTCGCCGGCCGGGCCACCGTTCTCGCCCGCCTCGCCCTCGCCGGCCAGACGGATGCGGTCGCCGTTGTCGACCCCCGGTGGCACCTTGACCGACAACACCTTGTGCTCCTGCACCCGGCCGTGGCCCTGGCAGGCCTTGCACGGGTTGCTGATCACCGTGCCGGTGCCGTGGCAGGTGGGGCAGGTCTGCTGCACCGAGAAGAAGCCCTGCTGCATGCGCACTTGGCCGATGCCGCCGCAGGTGGTGCAGGTGGTCGGCTTGGAGCCCTTCTCGGCACCGCTGCCGCCGCACACCTCGCAGGGCACCATGGTCGGCACCCGGATCTTCACCGTGGTGCCGTGAACCGCCTCCTCCAGGGTGAGGTCGAGGTTGTAGCGCAGGTCGGCGCCGCGGCGCACGCTGCTGGGCCCGCGTCCGCCGGCCTGCTGTCCGAAAATGTCGCCGAAAATGTCGCCGAAAATGTCGCTGAAGCTGGCGCCGCCGGCACCACCATAGCCGGCGCCGCCGGGACCGCCACCCATGGAGGGGTCGACGCCGGCATGGCCGAACTGGTCATAGGCGGCGCGCTTGCGCGCGTCGGTGAGGATCTCGTAGGCCTCCTTGGCCTCCTTGAACTTGGCTTCGGCCTCGTGGTCGTCCGGGTTGCGGTCGGGGTGGTATTTCATCGCCAGCCGGCGGTAGGCCTTCTTCAGGTCCGCCTCGCTGGCGTTCTTGGCTACGCCCAGAATTTCGTACAGGTCGCGCTTGCTCATGGTGCCCCGATCGTCCCAGCCGCCTTCGGCCTGGATTCGCTGATGCCGTTAATGCCACAGGCGCGGGGTCGCCCCCGCGCCTGCAGCACGCCCTTCCTCAAGCCTGCCGCGAGCGGCTTACTTGTCGTCCTTCACCTCTTCGAACTCGGCGTCGACCACGTCGTCGCCGCC
>CAZMMH010000397.1:0-2601 GCA_964567315.1 uncultured Gammaproteobacteria bacterium | reverse complement strand
CCACCTACGTCGCGGTGGCCGCCGAGCACCCCCTGGCCCTGCATGCGGCCGAGGGGGATCCGGAGCTGGCCGCCTTTATCGAAGAGTGCAAGCACGGCGGCACCTCGGAGGCCGACCTGGCCACCCAGGAGAAGAAGGGCATGGCCACCGGGCTCACGGTGCACCATCCCCTGACCGGGGAGAAACTGCCCCTGTGGGTCGCCAACTACGTGCTGATGGGCTACGGCGAGGGCGCGGTGATGGCCGTGCCGGCCCACGACGAGCGCGACTTCGCCTTCGCCCACAAGTACGGCCTGCCGATCCGCCCGGTGATCCAGACCTCGGCCGGCGACGCCACCCCCGAGCCGTGGCAGGAGGCCTACGCCGAGCACGGCACCTGTATTCACTCCGGCCGCTACGACGGGCTCAACTTCGAGGCCGCGGTGGACGCCATCGCCGCCGACCTGGCGGCCAAGGAACTGGGCGAGAAGCAGGTCACCTGGCGCCTGCGCGACTGGGGCATCTCCCGTCAGCGCTACTGGGGCACGCCGATCCCGATGATCAAGTGCGAGGCCTGCGGCGACGTGCCGGTGCCCGACGATCAGCTGCCGGTGGTGCTGCCCGAAGAGTGCGTGCCGGACGGTTCCGGCAATCCGCTCAACAAGTTTGATGCCTTCCTCGACTGCAGCTGTCCGAAGTGCGGCGGCGCCGCACGGCGCGAAACCGACACCATGGACACCTTCGTCGACTCGTCCTGGTATTTCTTCCGCTACACCTGCCCCGATGCCGCCGGCATGGTCGACGCCCGCGCCGACTACTGGATGCCGGTGGACCAGTACGTGGGGGGCATCGAGCACGCCATTTTGCACCTGCTCTACTCGCGCTTTTGGACCAAGGTCATGCGCGACCTCGAGCTGACCAAGGTGGATGAGCCGTTCCACCACCTGCTGACCCAGGGCATGGTAGTGGCGCCGACCTTCTACCGCGAGGGCGGCGACGGCCGCAAGCAGTGGCTCAATCCGGCCGAGGTGGCGGTGCAGACCGACGACAAGGGCCGGCCGCTCTCGGCCGTGCTCGAAAGCGACGGCCAGCCGGTGGTGATGGGCGGCACCGAGAAGATGTCCAAGTCCAAGAACAACGGCGTCGACCCCCAGGTCCTGGTCGAGCAGTATGGGGCCGATACCGCCCGCGTGTTCATGATGTTCGCGGCGCCGCCGGAGCAGTCCCTGGAATGGAACGACGCCGGCGTCGAGGGGGCCCACCGCTTCCTCAAGCGCCTGTGGGCCTTCGCCAGCGAAAACGTGAGCGCCGGTGATGCGCAGCTCCCGGCCGATGCCGCCGAGCCGGTGCGCGCCGCCCGCCGCGAGGTGCACGAGACCCTGCGCCAGGCCCAGGCCGACTTCGGCAAGTACCAGTTCAATACCGTGGTCTCCGCCTGCATGAAGCTGCTCAACACCCTGGGCAGGCTGGAGGAGGGCGTGGGTGCCGCCGAACTGCGCCGCGAGGGAGTGTCGATCCTGCTGCGCCTGCTGTCGCCGGTGGCGCCCCACATCACCCACGCCCTGTGGCGCGAGCGGGGCTACGGCGATGACATCGTCACCGCCCCCTGGCCGGAGGTGGACGAGGCGGCCCTGGCCCGCGACACCCTGGAACTGGTGGTCCAGGTCAACGGCAAGCTGCGCGGCCGGATCGGCGTGGCCGCCGACGCCGACAAGGCGGCGGTCGAGGCGGCGGCGCTGGCCGATGCCGACGTGCAGCGCTTCGTCGAGGGCAAGCAGGTGGTCAAGGTCATCGTCGTTCCCGGGCGCCTGGTGAACGTGGTGGTGAAGTGACCGTCAGGCGCCTTTTCGCCCTGTTGCTGGTGCTGCTGCTCGCCGGCTGCGGCTTCCATCTGCGCGGTTCGGTCAAGCTGCCGCCGGAGATCAAGCGGGTCTACGTGGACACCCTCGATGCCGGCCTGCGCCAGGCCCTCGATCGCTCCCTGGAGGCCAGCGACGTGGTGGTGGCGAAGAGCGCCGCCGGGGCCGACGCGGTGGTGCGCATCACCGGGGTCGAGGAGACCCGCCGGGTGCTGTCGGTCAACGCGGGCGGCAAGGCGGCCCAGTACGAGCTGCGCAGCGCACTGACCGTCGCCGTCTACCAGGGCGACAAGGTGTTGGCGCCGCCGCGCGAATTGAGCGTCACCCGCGACCTGCTGTTCAACGACAACGACCTGCTCGGCAGCTCCAACGAGGAGGGCGCCCTGCGCGACGAAATGCGCCGCTACCTGGTGCGCAGGATCATGGAGCGGCTGCGGCTGCTCAAGCCCGACCAGTGAAACTCGCCTTCGAACAGCTCGACGCCCACCTGAACCGCGGCCTCGCGAGCCTGTACCTGCTCAGCGGCGACGAACCGCTGCAGCGGCGGGAGGCGGCCGACGCCATCCGCGCCCGCGCCCGCGCCGAGGGCTTCGACGAGCGCGAGGTGCTGCACGCCGAGGCCGGCTTCGACTGGAACGCCCTGCGCGCCGCCGGCGCCGAGCTCTCCCTGTTCAGCAGCCGGCGGCTGATCGACCTGCGCATCCCCAACGGCAAGCCGGGCCGGGAGGGCGGCGCCGCCCTGGCCGAATACGCGGCCCGGCCG
>CAZMMH010000396.1:0-2604 GCA_964567315.1 uncultured Gammaproteobacteria bacterium | reverse complement strand
ATGGCTACGTCGAGGGAGTAAAGGCGGTATTCCGCTCTCTGCACTCGTCGACCTTTGAGGACGTCAACGCGATGGCTTTCCGCGCTGGCGGCGTGCTGTGGGTGCACGCAGCCCATCCGTCACCGAGTAATGGCCACCTCGGAAGCTGGCTAGCCGCGGAGCGCGATACCAAACAGGGTCGCAAAGCGTGCGATGCGATCGCCGCATTGAGGAAATTGGGCTGAGTCACCAGGAGCGACCGGCGCTCTATTGTCGTAACTCCGCCCGCCTCGCGTGGCCGCCGGACGCGGACACGGGACACCCACCTTTCTGGCACGCCCGCCTTTTTCGGTCGGACGCGGGACACCACCTTTCTCCCACTGGCCCGCCTTTCTGGCGATTCAGGGGCACCCAGCTTTCGGCCTTCGTTTGAGCTGGCCAACCCATTGAAACTATTGTGGAAATACTGTGATTGAAAGCTGGGCGAAAGCTGGGTGTCCCGTCTTGAATTCGTGTCGCTGGACCGGATCAGCGAGAAGTTCGGGCGTGGCAGCGTCAAGCTGGGGATAGCCAGGAAGCGGCATTGAACCCCGCGAGTGGCTTGCTGCCCGTCTGGATCGATACGTCGTCTTGCCCGACCAGGCACCCACCGGCCGGCTATGACTGAAAACGACCCGTAGTTGCCGCCGGGAAAGATGGTCAAATTTAATCGAGCCTGGCCCCTTAATTCCCTATATTCAGCATCGGAGATACCGCTACCTTCAATAGGCAAAACATCCGCTAAGCGCACTTTAGAATATATATTCGCACCATGCTTTTCACAGACATCCTTAAGCCTTAAATGTGTGGCTTCTTCATGAAGGTTAAGTATTTTCTTCAATTTTGACATTGGCATAATTTGCCTAACGAGACTGTCGAATTTCTCGGATCTGAAGCCGCGATGACCGAGCGCATTCACATATCGGTGTTTTTCTCGCTTCGGAGCGCGACGCTGCATTGACGGACCGATTTCCTCCATCCGATGTGCCCGCGATCAGATACGGCGCACCAAAGGCTTCCTGCAAGGCCACGTTCGGCATGTCGGCCTTCCCTTCCCTCACCATAATCCCGTCCCGTAATGCGCCAGCTTCTCGATGTTGTGCACCATGGCGTACAGCTTCCATTGCCCATCGACCTTGTCTCTGCCCCGCAGGGTGAAGCGGTCGAGCCGCTTGTGGTAGCGCAGGTTCCCAAACGGAGGTTCGACCGTACCCAGCCGCCGGCTGTAGATCATCCGGCCCCTCGGGCTGTCGATCTTCGCCTTCATTCGCGCGGTAAGGCTTGGCGGGAGCATCGCTTCCTGGGAGTGAAAGAATACGACCTGACGCGGTGATGCCTGACGCTCATCCCGCAGGCAGCGACCACGCAGATGACAGGCACCGCAGGCCGATTTCGGCGCGGTGAATTTCGTGCCGCGGCGGCCGTTGACGGTGACATTGGCGCCGTTGCGGTACAGCGCCTTTCCGGCGGGGCAGGTGCAGGTGAGTCGCTCGGGGTCGTAGTCGAAGTCGCGCGGCAGGAAATGGGCGGGCGGCGCCTTCGGCGGTTTGTATTTGTCGGCGTCCACGAAGCGCGGGTCGCGCTTCCTAAACAGGTTGTCCGCAATGTAGGCGTCGCACTGTTCATCCGCCAGCCATTCCACATTGGCGCCGCTGTGAAAACCCGAGTCGGCCGTCAGCTTGGCCTCGGCCAGTACGTTCGGTGAGAGCCCCAAACCCTGAAAGCTGTCCCGCAGTCCTTCGAGCACCGGCTGCAGCAGTTCCTGTTCCTGCGGGGCGCCATGCGCCTGGGCCTCGACGATGATTTGGTGCTTGTCGTCGGTCACGGCCACCGCCGTGTATCCCTGGATCACGCCCTTGCCCGTGGCGAGCTTGGCACTGTCGTTGTCGGTCAGGTTGCTTTTGCGCTCCTTGCCGTTCGGACCAAGTTTCGGTTTGGCCTCTTTCAGGAAGGCCCTGATCTTGGCGCTGTGGCGTTCGAGCTTTTCGATCTGTTTGGCGGCGTGGCGCTGGAGGTCGGTCTCTTCGCCCTTGGCATCCTCGGCCCGGTGCGCAGCCAGCATCCGCTGCACGGCGCGGTCGAGCTTCTTGGCCTTGGCCGCGAGTTCATCGTGTCGGCCGCTCCATTCCTTCGAGGCATTCGACGGCAGCTTCACGCCATCGATGGCAAACAGGTCGCGGCCGATCAGGCCCGCCTGGTCGCAGATCAGCAGGACTTCGCCAAAGACCGTTTGAATCGCCTCGGGCGAACGGCTGATGAAGGCCGCAAGCGTCGAATGGTCGGGCTTGGCCTCGCCTGACAGCGCCATGAACTGCACGTTCTCCCGGCACGCCCGCTCGATCGGCCGGCTGCCGGTGATGCCGCGGGCATAGGCAAACAGGACGATCTTCAGCAGCACCTTCGGGTGGTAGGCGCATGCACCGCTGTCGTCGTTGGCGTAGTGCGCATCAAAGGCCGAGAGGTCGACCTTGTGCTCCAGCAGGTGGTGCAACGCGTGTTCGAAGGTGCCGGGGAGAATCTGCTTGTCGAAGCAGAGCGGGACGAAGGCGTCCTGTTGCAGGTTGCTGGGCTTGTACCGGGGCATCC
>CAZMMH010000395.1:0-2605 GCA_964567315.1 uncultured Gammaproteobacteria bacterium | reverse complement strand
CGGCGTTGACCACGTTGCCGATCGCCTTGATCGTGCCGGAGGCGCCGATGGCGCCTTTCCAGCCCAGCTGGCGGAAGCTGCGCTCCACCGGCTGCACCTCGAGGCGCGCGGCGATCTCCGCCTTGCGCATGCGCTTCTTGTCGATCACGCCGTCGCCGAAATGGCCCTGGCTCATGCTCACGCAGCCCATGTAGAGGCTTTCCATGTACTGCGGATCGAAGTGTTCGCCAATGATCACCTCGGTGCTGCCGCCGCCGATGTCGGCCACCAGGCAGCGCCCCTCGGGCACCGCACTGGTGTGGGAGACGCCGAGGTAGATCAGGCGCGCCTCCTCGCGGCCGGCGATGATGTCGATGGGGTGGCCGAGAGCGCTCTCCGCCTGGGTCAGGAAATCGTCGGAGTGGCGCGCCTTGCGCAGGGTGTTGGTGCCCACCGCGCGCACCGCGCCGCGGGGCAGGTCGCGCACCCGCTGGCCGAAGCGGCGCAGGCAGTCGAAGGCGCGCTGGGCCACCTCCGGTGACAGCTCGTTGCGGGCATTGAGCCCCGCCGCCAGGCGGACCATTTCGCGCAGCCGGTCGATGATGTTGAGCTGACCGTCGACCACCTGGGCCACCACCATGTGAAAGCTGTTGGAGCCGAGGTCGACCGCCGCGACCGTGCGCGGCTCCTGCTGCTCGTCACCGCTCACCGGCGGTTCACTCGGCATTCCACTTCTTGAAACGCTTGTCCCACTTCTTGAAGCGCTTGCGGCAGTAGGCGTCGAGGGTTTCGTAGCCGTCGAAGTAGAGTTCGAAGCCCTCCTCCGCCGGTGCGTCGTACTCGCAGTAGTCGTTGGAGTGTTCACGGCAGATCTGCGGGCGGGTCGCGTAGATGCCGCAGTTGCCGTTGTCCTGCAGATGCACGCAGGCAGCGTCGTTGAGCAGCAGGTACCAGCCGTCCTCGTCCTTGAACAGAGCCACGTTGCGGTGGGAGACCTGCCACAGCAGGTGATCGAAGTCCTTCATCGAACGCGGCGGATCCAGCGCCTGGGTCACGTACTGACAGCAGCGTGAGGCGGTGCATAGCCCGCACTTGCCGCCGGAGTCGATCTCGATGCCGGCCAGGGCGGCCGTGGCGGTTTGGCTCTCTTCGTTCATGCAATCTCTCTCGGCGAATCGCCTCAGGGGGTTTCGGCCAGGCTGTCGAGCAGGGCCTCCTGGGCCGAGAACGGTTCGGCGTCACCACCCTCGGCACGCACATAGGTTCCGTCGGCGGTCAGCAGCCAGGCTTGTGTATTGTCCCGCAGGTACCAGTCGAGGTCCTTGACGATGCGGCTGCGCAGCTTCTTGTTCTCGATCGGGAAGCAGACCTCGACCCGGTTGAACATGTTGCGCTGCATCATGTCGGCGCTGCCGAGGTAGACCTCGGGGGTGCCGCCGTTTTCGAAATAATAGACCCGCGGATGCTCCAGAAAGCGCCCGACCACCGAACGCACGCCGATGTTCTCGGAGACCCCGGCGACCCCCGGGCGCAGGCCGCAGATGCCGCGCACGATCAGGTCCACCCGCACGCCGGCGATGGAGGCACGGTAGAAGGCCTGGATCAGCTGCGGCTCGATCAGCGAGTTGGCCTTGGCGACGATCCGCGCCGGCTTGCCCTGCCCGGCATTGGCGATCTCGCGGTCGATCTTCTCGATCAGCGCCGCGTGCAGGGTGAACGGCGACTGCAGCAGCTTGTTCAGCTTGGTCACCTTGCCCAGGCTGGTGAGCTGGATGAACACCTTGTGCACGTCGCTGCCGATCTCGGGATCGGCGGTGAACAGGCCGTAGTCGGTGTAGAGCCGGGCGGTGCGCGGGTGGTAGTTGCCGGTACCGAGGTGGACGTAGTTGCGCAGGCCCTTGCCCTCGCGGCGCACCACCAGAATCATCTTGGCGTGGGTCTTGTAACCGACCACGCCGTAGACCACGTGCACGCCGGCCTTCTGCAGACGGGTGGCCAGGGCCACGTTGGCCTCCTCGTCGAAGCGCGCGCGCAGCTCAATCACCACCATCACCTCCTTGCCCGCCAGGGCCGCCGCCACCAGCTGGTCGACGATGGCCGACTTGGGCCCGGTGCGGTAGAGGGTCTGCTTGATCGCCAGCACGTGCGGGTCGGCGGCGGCCTGGCGCAGGAAGTCGATCACCGGGACGAAGGATTCGAACGGGTGGTGCAGCAGGATGTCCTGCTCGCGGATCGATTCGAACACGTCGGCGTCGCGGTTGAGCACCTTGGGCAGAGTCGGGGTGAAGGGCGGGAACTTGAGGTCGGGCAGGTCGACCAGGTCGGCAATGGCCGAGATCCGGTTCAGGTTGACCGGACCGTTGACCATGTACAGGTCGTCCTTGGTCAGGCCAAACATGTCGAGCATGAATTCGAGCAGGTCGTCGGGGCAGGTGTGCGAGACCTCCAGGCGCACCTCGTCGCCGTAGTTGCGCGAGAACAGTTCGCCCTCCACCGCGCGCAGCAGATCGTCCACCTCCTCCTCGTCCACGTACAGCTCGCTGTTGCGGGTGACCCGGAACTGGTAGCAGCCGCGCACCTTCATGCCCTGGAACAGCCGATCGACGTAGGCGTGGATGATCGACGA
>CAZMMH010000394.1:0-2608 GCA_964567315.1 uncultured Gammaproteobacteria bacterium | reverse complement strand
CGGGGTGGCCCGCGACAACACGGTTACCGAAAGTGTGGTTCTCGAAAACCGCGGCTTGGCCGCCATGAACGGCGTCACGCTCAGCCTGGTCAACCCGGACGGCAGTCCGGCACCCGACTGGGTGGTGCTCAATTCGACCGGCAGCCTGGGCGATTTGCAGGTGGGCCAGAAACAGCAGGTAGCCGTGGCCTTCTCACCCACGGCGAGCGTGGCCGAAGGGGTCTATACTTTCAAGCTGCGGGTGAAAAGCGCCAACTACCCGGCCCGAGACATCAATCTTTACGTCTCGGTGACTCAGAGCGGGGTCGGAGGTGTGCTCTTCAAGGTCGCCGACATCTACACCGGCACCTTCGATGCCAGCCAGCAGATCGTCCAGGGTCTTGCGGGCGCCAAGGTCCGGCTCCAGAACGAGGCCGTGCTGACAGAGGAGTACAACAAGACCACCGACAGCTTGGGCGAGGCCTTTTTCGAAGAACTGCCCGCCGGCCGTTACAAGGCTCGGGTGACGGCCGTCAACCACCAGGAGGTCATCGGCCGGGTGTGGGTCAAACCGGGGGTGACCGTGGTGGAGGATGTCTTTCTGGACGTCAACCTGGTGACCGTGGAGTGGTCGGTGACCGAGACCACCATACAGGACAAGTACGACATCGTCCTGACCTCTATTTATGAAACCAACGTGCCGGCTGCGGTGGTGGCTGTCGAGCCCACCTCGATCGTGCTGCCAAGGATGCGCGCCGGAGACGTTTACAACGGCGAGATCACCCTGATCAACTATGGATTGATCCGGGCCGAAGCCTTGAATTTCACCCTGCCCGGGAGCGATCAGAACTTCAAGTTCGAGCTTCTGAGCGGCAGCCTGCCCGAGACCATCGAGGCCAAGGAGCGCATCGTGATTCCCTACCGGGTTACCTGCCTGCAGTCCCTGGATCAGGAGGAGGGCGGCACCGGCGGCGGCTGCGGCCGCTACGTGCGCTGCATGACCGTCGATTACGGCTACACGTGCACCAACGGCAAGTGGACCGGCTCCAGCGCGCGCCACTGCTGGACTTACAGTTACGGTGATTGCGCCGGCGCCGCGGGCGTCACCGTGGCCGCAAGTGGCGGTGGTACCTGGAACCTGGGCACCGGCACCGGCGGCGGCAGCACCTCTTCGCCGGCCCCGGCCCCGCGCACCATTGAAGGGGTCAAGTGCTTCCCCGAACCGAAGCGTAAGGAAAGCTTCTGCTCAACATGCTATCTGAAGGGCGAGGTGACAAACTTCATCCAAAACGTATTCTCCTCGGTCAACCTGGTAATGCGCGAGTACTTCCTGGAGGAGTCAGACCTTGCGGTCAAGGTGCCCGGTGGCACGATCGAGGCCAAGCGCTGGTATTACGGGGACCGGTGGCACTGGGAGCACAAGCGCCACAACCTTGTCTTCAAGCTGGACGCCCTGGGCCAGAGGATCGAGACCATCGACAAGGGCGGGGTAATATACCAGGCCGTGGCCGCCAATGCGGACGTGTTCACCCACGAGTTCTACCGCATCGTCAGAACAGAAACCGGCTGGCGCTGGGAGCACAAAAACGGCGCGTACAAGCTCTTCGACGCGGCCGGCCGCCAGATCGAATACGGCAACCGCACCGGTGTCATTGGCAGCCTTCTGTATGAGCCGGGCGAAAGCGGGCGGTTGATCGGCATGGCCGACCGCGGTGGCAGGCAGGTGCTCTGGTTCGACTACAGCGGCGATCAGATCACAGCGGTTACCGACGCCGCCGGCCGGCGGGTGGAATACGGATACACCGGCGGCCTCCTCACCAGCGTGACCGATGTCACCGGCGGCATTACCCGGTTCGAGTACGACGGGCAAGGGCGCATCGACAAAAAGATCGATCCGGAGAACTACGCCTCTACCGTCGCTTACGACAAGTACGCCCACGTGTCGGCGGTAAATGATGCCGCCGGCCGGGGCTACCGTTTCGAGTACGACATGAACGAGGGCACCAAGGAGACCTACGTTCGGATAACCGCTCCAGGTGGGGCGATCCGGGAGATCTGGTATAACCGCGACGGAGAGCCGACCCGGGTGGATTTGAACGGCCGCACCATCGAAATGATCGCCCGCGACGGCCGGGACCTGATCATCACCGACGAGAAAGGGCTGGTGACCCGTAAGAACTACGACGAGTGGGACAACCTGATCCGGGTGCTCTATCCGGATGGGACTTCTGTTTCTTACGAATACGAGCACACCTTTAGCCGCCGCATCCGCGAGACTGACGAAAATGGGGTCGCCACTGTATATGTTTACGATGATTTCGGCAACATGATTCAAAAGATCGAGGCGGTGGACACGGCCGCTGAGCGCATCACCACCTACACCTACGATGCCGACGGCAACAATTTGACCACCACGCGCCTGGCCGATGCCGACACGGCTGCGGCCGAAACTGTGATGGCCTATGACGCTCTGGGCAACCTGATATCGATTACCGACCCGGAGGGCGGTGTCACCCGCTTCACCGCCCACGATATCATGGGCAACGTCTTGACCAAGGAAGATGCTCGCGGAAAGCTCTGGCAGTATGCTTTTGATGCTGCCGGGCGGCTGGAGGATGCAATCGATCCG
>CAZMMH010000393.1:0-2621 GCA_964567315.1 uncultured Gammaproteobacteria bacterium | reverse complement strand
GCCAGCGCGCGCTGTCGTCGTCGGAGAAGCCGAGGTCGTGGAAGTCGCGCACCAGCACGTCGGGGTTGAAGATGCGCATCACCAGCTTTTCGCCGAAGGCGGTGGGCATGGCCGAAATGCGCAGCTCGATCTCGTCCCCCTCGGGCGTGCGGGTCTTGATCCGGCCGTCCTGGGGGCGGCGTTTTTCGGCCACGTCCATGCGCGCCAGGATCTTGATCCGGGCAGCGACCACATTCATCAGCGGGCCGGGGATCTGGTAGACCGGATGGAGCACGCCGTCGATGCGGAAACGCACGTCGGCGGCGTCGCGCCGCGGCTCCAGGTGGATGTCGCTGGCGCGCTGCTCGAAGGCGTACTGCAGCAGCCAGTCGACCACGTGGACGATGTGCTGGTCGTCGGCCTCCAGCCGGCCGAGCCGGCTCAGCTCGACCAGCTGCTCCAGGTTGGTGATGCCGCCGGCCCCCTCGCCCGAGTCGTCCGCGGCCTTCTTGATCGAACGGGCCAGGTTGTAGAACTCGGTCAGGTAGCGGCCGATGTCGGCCGGGTTGGCGATCACCAGGCGGATTTCACGGCGCAGCAGCTTTTCGATCTCGGGCAGCCACTCGCGCAGGAAGGGCTCCGCCGTGGCCACGGTGACGCTGGTGCCGCCTACCTCCACCGGCAGGATCAGGTAGCGGGTGGCGTAGCTGGGGGTGATCAGCCCGGCCACCGCGGCGACGTCGATCTTCAGCGGGTCGATGCGCAGGTAGGGCAGGTTGACCTTGTCCGCCAGCCACTCCGTCAGCCGCTCCAGGCCCAGGGGCCGGTGCGGCGGCGTGGCCGTGCGCAGCTTGGCGTTGGCGATCAGTTCGAGGGGGTGCTGGCGGGCCCGCAGGTTGAGCCGGCTCAGCATCTCCAGCTCGTCGGCCTCCTTCTCCGCCAGCAGGCCGTCGGCCAACAGCTCGTCGAGCACCTCGCGCAGGCTCAGGCGGTGTTCCGTACGGTCGGGGAACGGCGTGTCCGGTTGGGCGTTCATCGCGGTCCGTTGGCGTCGGCGGGTCCCGGGGCGGGGCGGCCGTTATTTCTTTTCCGGCAGGGGCGGGAGCACGTTGGTGTCGCTGTGGACGGTGAGGGTCTGGTAGGGGATGCCCTTCGCCGGTGGCTTGTCGGTGATGTGCCAGCGCCCCTGGGCATCCTGCCATTTGTAGGCCGTGGTGGTGTTCGGCGCCACCGCCTGCACCGGCGGCAGGTCACGCATCTCCCGGCGCAGGTCGGGACGCAGGTAGAGGGTCGCGGCGAAGGCCGCGAGCAGCAGCAGGATGATGACGATGAGCGTCCTCACGGGCGTCCGGGCCTAGAAAGTGGAGCCGTTCCAGCCCCACATGTGCCGTTCGGCGTCGGCAAACTCGATGTAGATCCGGTCGGCCGGCACCCCCAGGGCGCCGCCCACCAGGCCGCACAGGGCGTGGGACAGTTCGGTGGTGCGGGTGGCCGGCAGGCCGATGCTCTTCAGTTCCAGGTAGGCCAGGGGGGAGGAGTCGCCGGCGAAACTCATGGCGCAGCCCTCCTCGAGGCTCACCATCACGTAGCGCTCCGGCTTGCCGAGCATCTCGGCGACGCCGCGCGACGCCTCACCCAGCAGGTTCTCCCGCCCCTCCTCGCTCAGGCGGACATTGGTCTGAATCGTGAGCAGCGGCATCCGTCACCTCCCGGGGGCTATTTGCAGTTCTTTTCCAGCCATTCCTGCGCCGTCTTCATGTCCTTCTGGCGCTGCTCCTCCGTGAGGCGGATGACTTCGCCCTTGTCGTTCTTCAGGCGGCGCCCGGGGTTGTTCTGCATCGCGGTGAGCGAGGCGCGTACCCGGTCGCAGCGGGCCTTGAGCTCCTTTTCATACTCGGCCTTCTTTTTGGCCTGCTCCTCGGCCTCCTTGGCCTTTTTCTCGTCCGGACTGGCGAACATCTCCCGGTACTGGTCGCGCTGTTTCGCGGCCTCGTCGTTGCCGAGCCCGCCGCCGGTACTGGGGTTGATTTGCTGGGACTTTTGCTCCACCGGAGGTTGCTGCGAGTAGTGGGTCTGGCCCTGCTCGTCGACCCATTTGTAGACCTGCGCGGCGGCGGCAAGGGGGAGCAGGAACAGGAGGAGAATGGCGTGCCTGGTGCGCATGGGGAGCTCCGTCGGTTGGATGACGCGACCTATCTGCCCTTTCTAGCAAGGTTGCAGCGGCTCCACAAGCGCCTGTTTCACACTCGCGAGGGGTCCGGCATCTTGACCCAAGTGCCGATTCCCTTTAGCGTTCCCTGTTTCCGTTTTTACCGCGGCAGTCGTCGTCCCGGCGGTACTGCCCAGCCGCCAGGCCCCCCTGGCGTGGTGCGCCATACCCCGCCGATCGCGTGCGAGCAGGAGATCAACAACGTGGAACTGACTGGTGCCGAAATCTTCGTCCAGTGTCTGAAGGAGGAAGGCGTCACGCACATCTTCGGGTATCCCGGGGGCGCGGTGCTGCACATCTATGACGCCCTGTACCAGCAGGAGCACGTCAAGCACGTCCTGGTGCGCCACGAGCAGGCGGCGACCCATGCCGCCGACGGCTTCGCCCGCTCCACCGGCAAGCCCGGCGTGGTGCTGGTGACCTCCGGCCCGGG
>CAZMMH010000392.1:0-2634 GCA_964567315.1 uncultured Gammaproteobacteria bacterium | reverse complement strand
TACTACGACTTCGCCATCAAGCGGCCCTTCACCCCCGAGGACCTGGAGAAGATCGAGAAGAAGATGGAGGAACTGGCCGGGCGTGACCTGGCGGTGGAGCGCAGCGTGATGCCGCGGGACGAGGCGGTGAGCTTCTTCCGCGGCATGGGTGAGGAGTACAAGGCCGAGATCATCGCCAGTATCCCCAGCAACGAGGACATCTCGCTCTACCGGCAGGGCGATTTCATCGACCTCTGCCGTGGCCCGCATGTGCCGTCGACCGGCAAGCTCAAGGCCTTCAAGCTGATGAAGGTGGCCGGCGCCTACTGGCGCGGTGACGCCAACAACGAAATGCTGCAGCGCATCTATGGCACCGCCTGGCCGGACAAGAAGCAGCTCAAGGCCTACCTCCGGCGGCTGGAGGAGGCGGAGCGCCGCGACCATCGCCGCATTGCCAAGGAGCTCGACCTCTTCTCCCTGCAGGACGAGGCCGGCGGCGGCCTGGTCTTCTGGCACCCCAAGGGTGCGCGCGTGCGCAAGGTGATCGAGGACTACTGGCGCGAGCGCCACGTGACCGGCGGCTACGAGCTGCTGTTCACCCCGCACATCGCCCTGGAGGAGCTCTGGCACACCTCCGGCCACACCGGCTTCTACCGCGAGTCGATGTACCAGCCGATGATCGAGGACGAGCAGGAGTACCAGCTCAAACCGATGAACTGCCCGTTCCACATCCTTATCTATAAGGATCGGCTGCGCTCCTACCGCGACCTGCCCATGCGCTGGGCCGAGCTCGGCACCGTCTACCGCCACGAGATGTCGGGGGCCCTGCACGGCCTGATGCGCGTGCGTGGTTTCACCCAGGACGATGCCCACATCTTCTGCCGCGAGGACCAGATCGAGGACGAGATCCTGGCGATTCTCGACCTGACCCTGGATATGCTGCGGGACTTCGGCTTCAAGGACTTCGAGATCAATCTCTCCACCCGTCCCGACAAGTCGGTCGGCTCGGAGGAGATATGGGCCCGCGCCACCGCCGGCCTGGAGGGGGCGCTGGAGCGCATGGGGCTGGAGTACGCCGTCGACCACGGCGGCGGCGCCTTCTACGGGCCCAAGATCGACATCAAGATCGAGGATGCCATCGGCCGCAAGTGGCAGTGCTCTACGGTGCAGCTGGACTTCAACCTGCCGGAGCGCTTCGACATGGAGTACGTGGCCGAGGACGGCCAGCGCCACCGGCCGATCATGATCCACCGGGCGCTGCTCGGCTCCATCGAGCGTTTCTTCGGCGTGCTGATCGAGCACTACGAGGGCAAATTTCCGCTCTGGCTGGCCCCGGAGCAGGCGGTGGTGATGAATATCACCGACCGCCAGGCCGACTACGTCCGCCAGCTGACCAAAGCCCTGCAACAACAGGGATTCCGGGTCAACGCGGACTTGAGAAATGAGAAGATCGGCTTTAAAATCCGCGAGCACACGTTACAGCGCGTCCCGTTCCTGCTGGTTGCAGGCGACCGGGAAGTAGAATCTGCTACGGTGGCCGTGCGCACGCGCGGTGGTGAGGATCTCGGCAGCATGAGTCTGGCCGAGCTCGGCGATATGCTCACCACCGAGGATGCGAAGCACGGCCGCTCTGCTTTGGAGGATTGACTTATCGCCGTCAGGAACAAGAAGGACGACACCCGTCTGAACCAGGAGATAACCGCCCGCGAGGTACGCCTGATTGGCGCGGACGGTGAACAGGTTGGGGTGATGTCCATCGAACAGGCCTTGGCCGTGGCCGAGGAGGCCGCGCTCGATTTGGTGGAGATTTCGCCGGAGGCCGAGCCGCCCGTATGCCGGGTCATGGATTACGGCAAGTTCAAGTTCGAGCAGAGCAAGAAGGCGCAGGCCTCGCGCCGTAAGCAGAAGCAGATACAGATCAAAGAAGTGAAGTTTCGCCCAGGGACGGACCAGGGGGACTATCAGGTCAAACTACGCAACCTGATACGTTTCCTGGAAGAGGGCGACAGGGCCAAGGTGACCCTGCGCTTTCGGGGTAGGGAAATGGCGCACCAGGAACTCGGCCTCAAGCTGTTGCAGCGGGTCGAGGCCGATCTGGCCGAGGTGGGGAGTGTGGAACAGCACCCGCGGATGGAAGGTCGGCAGATGGTGATGATGATTGCCCCGAAGAAGAAGTAGCAGTAATGGCTCCACGTATCGGGATTGGCCCGTGACGGAGCGAATGATCAAATGCGGAGTTTGAAATGCCCAAGATGAAAAGTAACCGCGGTGCCGCGAAGCGATTCAAGCGCACTGCCAGCGGTGGCTACAAGTGCAATTCCTCGCACCGTCGCCACATCCTGACCAAGAAGAGCACCAAGCGGAAACGCCAGCTGCGTGCCCCTTCCCTGATTGCAGCCGTCGACGTGCCCATGGTCCGTCGCATGCTGTGCGACTGACGGGGGGGATGAACGATGCCTAGAGTCAAGCGCGGCGTTACCGCCCATGCCCGTCACAAGAAGATCCTCAAGAAGGCCAAAGGTTACTACGGTGCCCGCTCGCGCGTGCTGCGTGTTGCCAAACAGGCGGTCACCAAGGCCGGTCAGTACGCCTACCGCGACCGCCGTCAGCGCAAGCGCCAGTTCCGCGCCCTGTGGATCGTGCGCATCAACGCCG
>CAZMMH010000391.1:0-2650 GCA_964567315.1 uncultured Gammaproteobacteria bacterium | reverse complement strand
GCCGCGCAGGGAGAGCCAGAGGATCGGCGCCGCGCCCATCTCCACCTTGGCCACCACCGGCGGATCGGCGTCGGTGGGCAACTGGTTGAGCACCTGGTTGACCTTGGCCTGGACCTCGTTGAAGGCCACGTTGACGTTCTTGTCCAGGTTGAAGGTGACGCCGATCACCGAGGCCCCGGGCGAGGACTTGGACTGGATGTGCTCGATCCCGGGCACGCTGTTGACCGCCGTCTCGATGACGTTGGTGATGGAGGCGTCGACCACGTCGGGGTTGGCCCCCGGCATGGTGGTAGTGACCAGGATCGCGGGGAATTCGATGTAAGGGAAGCGGTCCACGCCAAGGCGCTGGTAGCCGATGATGCCGAACAGCACCAGCACCAGCGAAACCATGGTGGTCAGCACATGGCGGTGAATGGAGATTGTCGGCAGCGACATGCTACTTCTTCCCTTCCACGGCCACCCGCGCGCCGTCGGTGAGGAAGCCGGCACCGTTCACCGCCACCGTTTCGCCGGCCTTGAGCCCCTGGCGGATCTCGATCCGGCCGTCGAAGCGTTCGCCCACGGTGACCGGCCGCTGGTGGGCCACGCCGTCCTTGATCACGTAGACCACGTCGCCTGCCGGGCGCAGCACCACCGCGGTCTCCGGCACCACCACCGCCTGCGGCCGTTCGGCCAGGATCACCTCGCCGGTGACGCTGGCCCCGGGCTGCCAGCCGCCCGGGTTGTCCAGTTCCGCGATCACCTCCACCGCCCGGTTGCTGGTGCCGACCATGGGTCGGATCTCGCTGATCCGTCCGTTGACCACCTTGTCCGGCGCGGTGGGGCTGGTCAGGCGCACCTCGAGGCCCGTATGCAGGCGGTCGGCCAGGGTCTCCGGCAGCGGCAGCCGGGCCCGCAGGTGGCGTATCGCGGTGAGGCGGAACAGCGGCGCGCCGATCTTGGCGTAGTCGCCAGCGGTGACCATGCGGGCATCGATCCGGCCGTCGATCGGGGCGGTGATGCGGCAGCGTGCCAGGTCGCGGTCGGCGCGGTCGAGCCGCGCCTTGGCCCCCTTGAGCTGCTGGCGCAGGGCGGCCAGGTTGGCGTTGGCCTCGTCCAGCTTGTCCGGAGAGATGGACTTGTTCTTCACCAGCCGCTGATAGCGGGCCGCGGTGCGCTGCTGGTTGCCCACCAGCGCATCCAGCCTGCCCACCTCGGCGTTGGCGGCGCGCCGGGCGATCTGGTAGTCGGTGTCGTCGAGCCGCAGCAGCAGCTGCCCGGCGCTCACCTTCTCGCCCACGTCGGCGGCGACCTCGACCACCCGGCCCTCCACCTCGGCGGCCACCACCGGCGCGCTGGGGCTCTCCAGTTCGCCCACCGTGCGCTGGGTTACCTGCACGTCGGCGGTCGGGGCGGCCACCACGGTGATCCGGGTCGCCGCGCCGGCGGTCTTCTTGGCCGCGGCCGGCTCCGGCTTCTTGTCCTTGTCGCCGCCGCAGCCGGCGGTAAGCATCAGCGTGCCCGCCAGAGCCGCCGCCGCCAATACCCTGAGTCGCCCCATCGCCCTCTCCTTGCTCATTCGTTGGACCGGTTCCGCCCGGCGCGGACCCCGTCGAAAAAGATCGATGCCAGCGCCTCGCTGAAATAGGCGGGGTCGTCGGCGAAATTCCCCCCCGGCAGGTGCCGCAGCACGTCGCGGGTGAGGAAGTAGGTCAGGTTGCCGCCCATCAGGGTGAGTGCGGCCGCCGCCGGATCGAGATCGTCGCGCAGCAGGCCCGCCGTCTGGCCCTCGCGGAGCATGCCGACCAGCCGCACGAAGTGGTCGTGTACCACCTGTTCCGCCACCGCCTGGCCGCCGGCCGCGCCGAAACCGGTCACCTCGCGCAGGACCAGGCGTGCCCGCTGCTCGTCGTTGCACATCTCCTGCAGGTGCTCGCTGGCGAAGCGGCGGATTCGCGCGAGGGCGTCCAGCCCGCTGCCGGAGATCTCCGCCAGCAGCTCGGTACCGCTGCGGCAGCTGTTGCGCAGGACCGCGAGATAGAGCGCGTCCTTGGTGGGAAAGTGATGAAATACCGTTGCCTTGCTGACCCCGGCCGCAGCCGCCACGGCGCTGGTGGAGGTGCCGTCATAGCCGCTCTCGGCGAACAGGCGCTCGGCCGCCTCGAGGATGCGTTGCTGGCCGGCTTCGGCGTCGGAACTGGCGGCGCTGCTGGTTACGTTCGGGCTCACGGGCTGGCCGGATGGTGGCTGACCGATCGGTCGGTTGGTGAAATCTACGCAAAAACGCCGGCCCCGGCAAGGGCCGGCGGAGCGGCGGGCATCACTCGTGGCGGAGGGCGTCGATGGGGTTGAGCCGCGCGGCCTTGCGCGCGGGGAAATAGCCGAAGACCACGCCGACCACCGCGGAAAAGACGAAGGCCACGCCGACGATGCCCGGATTGAGGATGAAGGGCACGTTGAGCAGCCCGGCGATGCCGATGGAGGCGCCGATGGCCAGGACGATGCCGACGACCCCGCCGAGGGACGACAGCACCACCGCCTCCACCAGGAACTGCATCAACACCTCGCCCTCCAGGGCGCCGATGGCCAGGCGGATGCCGATCTCGCGGGTTCGCTCCGTGACCGAGACCAGCATGATGTTCATGATGCCGATGCCGCCCACCAGCAGGCT
>CAZMMH010000390.1:0-2652 GCA_964567315.1 uncultured Gammaproteobacteria bacterium | reverse complement strand
AATCAATTACAAAGCGTTAACTACAACTTTGCGCTACCTTAACGCCAGCGTCTAGGGAGCATCCCGCTCCACCCTTTCCAACTGCTGGGTGGCGAAGTCCGCCCGCCGGTAATAGGCGAGCTTGCGGCGCATCTCTTCGAGGGCCAGGTCACGGCTTGTCTCGTCGGCGAACCAGCGGTAGGACTCGAAACGCTCTCCGAGCAGGTGGGCGGCGCGCATGGTGTCGCCGGAGGGGAGAGTGACACGGATTCCATACTGCTTCATGACAGGACTCCGGGGTGACGGGTGACGGTCGGAGTTGAGCACGGCCCGGGCGGCGGCTGCAACCATATCCGGGTAGGTTTGGTCCCACGAATGTGCCGGGACGGGTTATCATTTGCGGCGCGGCGGCCTTACGGGAGCGGCCGGGAGGGCGGCAAAGGTCGGCGCGCTCCGGGCCGCGGTTCCCGAAAAGCGCTCAGAAATGGTTGCTATCAACCGAATTGGTGGTATTCCACCATTACAAACTTGTTACAATGCGCTGTTTTTGCTAGAAATTCTTTGTTACATGGGGGTTTTCGCCCTTGGCACGATTACTGCTCTTCCGGACCCGACGTCGAGGTATCCGATTCGGTGCAGTTCGGTTCACCCGTCCCGTAACCGATCTGCGTCTCGGCGCAGTTCCGAATAAGTGTTCAATTAGCCAAGAATCCTGGAGGACTCCACATGTTTAACGGTCTCAAGCGCTCGCTCGTCGGCGCGGCGGCTCTGATGGCGATGACCGCTGTCAGTCACGCGGCGGTCAAGGAGATCAACGGCGCAGGCGCCACCTTCCCGTACCCGGTCTATGCCAAGTGGGCTGAAGCGTACAACAAGGAAACCGGCGTCAAGCTGAACTACCAGGCCATCGGATCAAGGCCAAGACCGTCGATTTCGGCGCGTCCGACGCCCCGCTGAAGGCCAAGGACCTCGAGGCCGCTGGCCTGATGCAGTTCCCGATGATCATGGGTGGCGTGGTGCCGGTCTATAATATCCCCGGCATCAAGGCCGGTGCGCTGGCCCTGGACGGTAGCACCGTTGCCGATATCTACCTCGGCAAGATCAAGCACTGGGACGACAGCCGGATCAAGGCCCTGAACCCGGGCATGAAGCTGCCCCACACCCGCATCACCGTGGTGCACCGTTCCGACGGTTCCGGTACCACCTTCATCTTCACCAACTACCTGACCAAGGTCAGCCAGGCTTGGGCGAAGCAGGTGGGTAACGACAAGGCTGTCGACTGGCCGGCCGGTGTCGGCGGCAAGGGCAACCAGGGTGTGGCCGCTTACGTCGACCGCATCAAGGGCGCCATCGGCTACGTCGAGTACGCCTACGTGCTGCAGAACCACATGACCTATGCCAAGCTCAAGAACCAGGCCGGCAACGTTGTGGGCCCGACCAGCGAGAACTTCCAGTCTGCCGCCGCCGGCGCCGACTGGAAGAACGCCCCGGGCTACTACATGGTGCTGACCGACCAGCCCGGCGCCAACAGCTGGCCGATCACCGGTGCCAGCTTCATCCTGGTTTACAAGAACCAGGCCAAGCCGGAGACCGCCAAGGCGGTGCTGAAGTTCTTCGACTGGAGCTACCACCACGGTCAGAAGCTGGCCAACAAGCTGGACTACGTGCCGATGCCGGCCAGCGTGGTCAAGATGGTTGAGGCCACCTGGAAGAGCGAGATCCACGGCTCGAACGGCTCTGCGGTCTGGAACGGCGGCATGATGCAGTAACAAGCCGAGCAGTACCGGGTGAGCGTCCCCGTTTCGGGGGCGCTCACTCTATTTTTCACCAACATAGAGCCAGACTATGTCGACAGACAACTCCGCGGTTATCGCCCAGGGAGCGAGCGGCCATCATTCTCTGGGGAACCGTGCGTTTCACGGCATCTCCTGGCTGTTCGCCGTTCTCGTCCTGACTACCCTTGCGGCGATGCTGGCATCGCTGGCCCACGGCGCCATGCCGGCGCTGGAAAAATTCGGAATATTCCATTTTTATTCGACGGCGGCGTGGAATCCGGCGGCCGAAATCTTCGGCGGGCTTTCGCCGATGGTCGGAACCGTGGTTTCCTCGGCAATCGCCCTGATTATCGCCCTGCCGATGGCCTTCGGCGTGGCACTGTTCATTA
Organism: uncultured Gammaproteobacteria bacterium; assembly: GCA_964567315.1. Taxonomy (GTDB): domain Bacteria; phylum Pseudomonadota; class Gammaproteobacteria; order CAZMMH01; family CAZMMH01; genus CAZMMH01. The sequence goes on along the minus strand of CAZMMH010000390.1, from coordinate 509 downwards.
CCGAGGTGGCGCCCACCTATCTGCGCGGTCCGATCGGCGTGGCGATCGAGCTGCTGGCGGCCATCCCCAGTATCATCTACGGCATGTGGGGCCTGTTCGTCTTTGCCCCGTTCTTTGCCGACCACATTCAGCCGCTGCTGACCGACACCCTCGGTGAGTTGCCCATCATCGGGCAGCTGTTCCAGGGGCCGCCCATCGGGATCAGCGTGTTCACCGCCGGCATCGTGCTTTCGATCATGATCCTGCCCTTCATCGCCTCGGTGATGCGCGACGTATTCGGCATCGTGCCGCCGATTCTCAAGGAGTCGGCCTACGGCCTCGGTGCCACCACCTGGGAGGTGGTCTGGAAGGTCGTGCTGCCCTACGCCAAACGCGGCGTGGTCGGCGGCGTGATGTTGGGCCTCGGCCGTGCCCTGGGCGAGACCATGGCGGTGACCTTCGTCATCGGCAACGCCCACGGACTCAGTCTCGCCCTGTTCAATCCCGGCAACTCCATCGCCTCCACCATC
>CAZMMH010000389.1:0-2660 GCA_964567315.1 uncultured Gammaproteobacteria bacterium | reverse complement strand
TTGTTGTCCACCCAGCTGATCTTCAGGGTGTCGCCGGACTTGGCCCCCTTGAACTTGAACGACAGGTAGGGGTTCTTGGAGATCGCAGGGCCCCACTGGGCGCTGAGCGCGACCTTGCCGTTGTGATCGCAGGTCACCTCCTGGATAAAGTGGGCCGGGATCTTCTTGCCGGTTTTCTTGTCCTTGCGCTGGCCGGTCTCCATCGGATGACTGATCAGCATCTTCACCACGCACACGTCGCCTTCAATTTTGGCGCGGGCCTTGATCGTGTTTCCCATGTCACTTACCTCGTTTGATGTCTTGAGTCCGCGCCCGTCAGCCGCCGCAGCCGCCGATGGTCACCTTGACGTTCTTGGCAGCCTTGTAGAGCTTGCCGCCCGACTTGACCACGGCCACCACGTCGGAGGTCTTGGCCATCTTGATGCGGGTCGAGACGTAAGCCGCAGTGCCGGCCGCCAGGGAGAAGGAGGCCGCCATCGGGTTGACGTTAGAGGCCGACATGATGGTGATCGAATCGACGCCGGGCAGGCTGGATTCGACGGTCACCGGCACCACGGCGCCGTTCTCGGCGATGTCCGGGGCCTTGATGGTGATGCTGTTGCTGTCGGCAGCGCCGCTGGAGCCATAGACACCGTTCAGCGCACCGTCAACCGAGGTGGCGTCGAAGGCCGATTTCGGCCAAGCGGCCAGTACGGCGCGGGGGGCCAGCAGTCCGGCACCGGCCAGAACACCGACGGTGCTGGCGGCCAGGGTGCCCTTGAGAAAAACTCGCCTTTTCATACTCATGTGATCGTTACTCCGCTGGCTCTGTATTAGAGGGTCCAGATATAGTCCACAACCTTGTCGATCTGCTCCTCGGTGAGGATGTGATTACGACCGAAGGGTGGCATCGGGGATTCCGCGTTGGCCTTGGTTGCGTCCCAAATCTGGGCACGCAGCTTGGCCTTGTCGGGGTAGCGCGCCTTCATGCCCACCAGCGGCGGGCCGATGGTGCCGGGCAGGGTCGCGCCGGCAACCATGTGGCAGGCCAGGCAGTTGCCCAGCTTCCGGTTGTCGGCAATTGCCTTGCCTTCCTCGAGGGCGCTTTTCATGGTGCTGGTCGAGTCGGCGGCCTGAACGGCGGGGCTGGTGGTGATACCTGCCACCAGCGTCGCGAGGCAGGCGGCTGCAGCCATCTTCTTTATGATCTTATGCATGATCTGCTCCTCTGCTGCCTCACTTCGTCAGATAGGAAGGGTTGCCGGCATGCTTCTGGGACATGGCCTGCGTGTAGCTGATCTTCGCGTCCCTTTCGGCCTCTTTCGCCAGTTTCACCGCCTTGGCGTAATCCTTCTCGCTCTCGGCCTTTGCGGCACCCTTGAGCAGAATGTCGGTGGTGGTCCATTCACCGTCGACCGAGGCCGCCTGCTTGTTGGCGGCCTTTGCGGCGGCAATGGCCGCCTGCGCGTCCTGCATCGACGACGCCGCGGCGAGCGCGGGGCCTCCGACCACCAGCCCGGCGGCCAGCAACGCGGATAGGAGGGTCTTTTTCGCCATGGAATGCTCCATCCTGATAGTTGTTGTGGTGGAATGCGGCCCGATGGGGGCCAACCCGCATCGCGGCCAAAGGTCACGACGGGGTATGAACGGATTATGTTGATGGCCTAAGGTGCAGAAAATTGGGGGATATGAGGGAGCTACTTAGGGAATACCCTAGGATCCTCCCGGTTGCTCGAGGCCTGGCCGGTTACGGGCTCAGATCAGGGCGTGAGTCATCCGCACCAGCTCGGAGAGGGATTGCGCCTCCATCTTCTCCATCACCCGGGCGCGGTGTGCCTCGACGGTCTTCTGGCTCACCCCCAGTTCGGCGGCGATCACTTTGTTGGCCCGCCCGGCCACCACCAGCTCCAGCACCTCCCGTTCGCGCGGAGTCAGGGAGGCGAGGCGGCTCGCGATATCGGCGTTGCGCTCGTATTCCTGGCGGCGCCCGGCATCCAGGGCGATGGCCCGCTGCACGGCGTCCAGCAGCACCTGGTCGTTGAACGGCTTCTCGATGAAGTCGACCGCGCCGCCCTTGAGCGCACGCACCGCCAGCGGCACGTCGCCGTGGCCCGTGATGACCACTACCGGTAGCGGAATCGCATCCTCGGTCAGCTTCTCCTGCAGTTCCAGGCCGCTCATGCCCGGCATGCGGATGTCCAGCACCAGGCAGCCGGGACGGCGCGGGTCGTAGCGGTCGAGAAATTCGCGGGCCGAGGCGAACACCTCGGTGGCCAGGCCGACGGTTTTCATCAGCCAGCCGAGCGAGTCCCGCACCGCCTCGTCGTCGTCGACGATGAATACCGTGGCTTCGCGGCTCATGACTCCCCTTCCTTCAGCGGCGGCAGCACGAAGCTGAAGCTGGCGCCACCGTATTCGTTGTTATGGGCCGTCATCCGGCCCGCGTGGGCCTCTATGATGCCACGACTGATGGAAAGGCCCAGCCCCATGCCGTGGCGCTTGGTGGTGAAGAACTGGTCGAAGATGCGGTCGACGCTGGCCGGATCGAGGCCGTTGCCGGTGTCGCACACCTCGACCTCCACCAGTCCGTCGTCGTTCAGGCGGGTGCTGACGCACAGCGCGCGCAGCTCGTTGCTGGCCTCCTGGATCGCCTCCACCGCGTTGCGCGCCAGGTTGAGGAT
>CAZMMH010000388.1:0-2669 GCA_964567315.1 uncultured Gammaproteobacteria bacterium | reverse complement strand
TCTCCAAGTACAAGGAGCGCCGCCGCGAGACCGAGACCCGCATCCGCCACACCCGGGAGAACCTCGACCGCCTCAACGACCTGCGCGAGGAGTTGCAGAAGCAGCTGGAGCGCCTGCAGCGCCAGGCCCGCACCGCGGAACGCTACAAGGAGTTCAAGCAGGAGGAGCGTCAGCTCAAGGCCGAACTGCTGGCCCTGCGCTGGAAGGAGCTCGACGACGAGGCCGGCGGCTTCGAGCGCGGCATCCGCGAGCGCGAGACCGAGCTGGAGGGGGTGATCGCCGAGCAGCGCGGGGCCGAGGCGGAGCAGGAGAAGCTGCGCGAACGGCACGTGGAGGCCAGCGACGGCTTCAATGAGATTCAGGCCCGCTACTACGGCCTGGGTGCCGATATCACCCGCATCGAGCAGAACATCCACCACGGCCGCGAGCGGATCCAGCAGCAGCGCCACGACCTGGTCCAGGCGGAGCGGGCCCTCGACGAGGCCGAGCGCCACATCGACCAGGACGTCGGCCGGCTGCGCGAGCTGGAGGTCCAGCTGGCCAAGCGTGAGCCGGAGCTGGCCCGGGCCCAGGAGGCCCAGGAGGAGTCTGCGGCCGACCTGGCGCAGAACGAACAGGCCATGAACGACTGGCAGGGCGAGTGGGAGGAGTTCAACCTGCGCGCCGCCGAACCGGCCCGTGCCGCCGAGGTGGAGCGGACCCGCATCGGCCAGATCGAGCAGAACCTGCTGCAGTTCGAGCGCCGCCACAGCCGGGCCGAGGAGGAGTACCAGGGCCTCTCCGCCGACGCCCTGAGCGCGGAGATCGAGGCCATGGCCGAGCGCGCCGCGGTGCTCGAAGAGGAGCGTGCGGCGTTGCAGGAGCAGCTGGGGGAGACCCTGGCCCAGCTCAACCAGCTGCGCGATCAGCACAACGCGGTGAACGGCGAACTGCACGAGCGGCGCGAGCGGCTGCAGGTGACCCGAGGCCGCCTCACCTCCCTGGAGGCCCTGCAGGAGGCGGCCCTGGGCAAGCGCGAGGGGGCGGTTACCGACTGGCTGGCGGCCAACGGCCTGGCCGCGGCCCCGCGCCTGGCGGAAGGGCTGGAGGTGGAGGCCGGCTGGGAGCGCGCTGTGGAGACCGTGCTGGGCGGCTACCTGCAGGCGGTCTGCGTCGATGGCATGGACGCGGTCGCCGAGGTGCTGGGCGGCCTGGAGCATGGGGCCCTGGCCCTGGTCGACACCGCCGCCGCTCCGGCCGCCAGCGAAATGAACGCGGGCGCCACGGCGCTGCTGGGCAAGGTCGAGGCGCCGTGGCCGCTCGAGTCCCTGTTTGCCGGCGTCTATGCCGCCGAGGATCTGCACCAGGCCCTCGCCCTGCGTGGCCGCCTGGCGGCCCACGAGTCGGTGGTGACCCGCGATGGTCTCTGGCTTGGTCCGGGCTGGCTGCGCCTGGCGCGGGATGTCGATGCCAGCGCGGGTGTTCTGGAGAGAGATAAAGAAATCAAGCAGTTGTCGTCATCTCTTGAAGAGGAATCGCAGAAGATCGAGGTGCTCGAACAGCGCCTGCAGGAGATGCGCGACCAGCGCCGCAATCTGGAGGAGCGGCGCGAGGAGCTGCAGATGCGGGTCAACCAGGGCCACCGCAGCCACGCCGAGGTCACCGGCCAGTTGCAAGCAGCCCGCGGTCGCCTGGAACAGACCGAGGCACGGCGCGCCCGCCTGCGCAACGAAATGGAAGAGCTGCGCGTCCAGTCCCTGCAGGCCGAGGAGGAGCTGCGCCAGGCCCGTGGGGCGATGAACGAAGCACTGGGGCAGATGGAGGCCCTGGAACAGCAGCGCGAGGCGATGCTGCGCAACCGCGACCGCCTGCGCGAGCTGCTGCAGCAGGTGCGCCAGCGGGCCCAGTCCGATCGCGAGGCGGCCCACAACGCGGCCCTGCAGATCGAGTCCATGCGTACCGGCAGGAGTTCCACCGAGGAGAACCTGGGGCGCATGCGCGGCCAGATGGCCCACCTGCACCAACGACGGGACGAACTGACCCAGTCCCTGGACGGCAGCGGCGAACCGATCCGGGCCATGGAGAGCGAGCTGGAGGAGAAGCTTGCTGCCCGCAGCGGAGTGGAGCGCGAGCTGGCCGAGGCGCGCCGGGCGGTGGAGGAGATCGACGAGCAGATGCGCCGGATCAACGAATCCCGCGCCGGGGTCGAGCAGCGGGTGGGCGATATTCGCCAGGCCCTGGAGCAGCTGCGCATGCGTTGGCAGGAGCTGGCCGTGCGCCGCCGCACCTACGAGGAGCAGGTGCAGGAGAGCGGCTTCGAACTGCCGGCGCTGCTGGAGATCCTGGATGCCGAGGCGCGGGCCGCCGAGTGGCAGAAGCGGGCCGAGGAGCTGGCCCAGCGCATCGCCCGCCTGGGGCCGATCAACCTGGCGGCGATCGACGAGTACAAGGAGCAGTCCGAGCGCAAGGTCTACCTGGACAGGCAGAACGACGACCTGATCGAGGCCCTGGAGACCCTGGAGACCGCGATCCGCAAGATCGACCGCGAGACCCGCACCCGTTTCAAGGAGACCTACGACAAGGTCAACTCGGGCCTGCAGCGGCTGTTCCCGCGCCTGTTCGGCGGTGGCCACGCCTATCTGGAACTCACCGGCGAGGATCTGCTCGAAACCGGTGTGACCGTGATGGCG
>CAZMMH010000387.1:0-2702 GCA_964567315.1 uncultured Gammaproteobacteria bacterium | reverse complement strand
TTGCCGTCCCAGCGTTCGTGGTGCCAGGCGGCGATTTCGGCGAACTCCTTGAAGCGCTTGAGCGGGCGCATGATGCTGGCGGTAAGCACCGGGTGGCGCTGCATGATCTCGTACTCGTGATCGTCCAGCGTCGAGGGCTTGTTGAGCACCGAGTCGTCGATGCCGATCTTGCCCAGGTCGTGCATCAGCGCCCCCTGCTTGAGCAGCTTGAGCTGCTCCTCCGGCAGGCCCAGGCGCCGTCCCAACTGGACCGAGAACTTGGCCACCCGGGCCGAGTGGCTGGCGGTGTTGCTGTCCTTGGCCTCCAAGGCCTTGGCCAGGGCCTGCAGCATCTGCAGGTGGGCCTGCTCCTGGGCGTTGAACAGCTCTTCGATACTGTCGGCCATGGCGTTGACCGAACTCCCCAGGTCGCCCAGCTCGTCACGCCCGAGCTGCTCCTCCCGGGTGGTCAGCTCACCCGCGGCGATCCGCTCGGTGACCCGCACCAGGGACCTGATCGAGGCGATCAGCCAGCGGTGGATGCCCCACCATAACAGCAGCACCAAGCCGCCGAAGCCGATGCCCATGACCAGCAGGATGTTCTCCTCGTAGCTGTCGTCGAAGCTCTTGATCATGCTCATGGTCTCCTCGAGGTTGAGCTCCACCTCGAGGGCCGCGACCACCTGGCCGCCCACGTGCAGGGGAATGATCACGTCGGACTTGGGGATCACCCGGCCGCTCTCCGGGTCCTTGACGTACTCCACCTCCTCGCCGAGGGAGGGTTCGCCGTCGCTGATCACCCGCCGCTTCTCGCCGGTGAGGTCCTGGTCCGAGCGGGGGCCGGGGCGCGAGCGCGCCAGGATGTGGCCCTTCTTGTCGAAGATGTAGAGGTCGTAGACCGCGAAACTGAGGGCGCCCAGGTGCTCGCGGCTCACGGTCTGGGATATCAGCCGCTGCAGGGCCGCCGGATCGGTGGGGTTGTCGAGCTGCTGGATCTCGGCCTCGATGCCGAGGAGGAAGACCTCGGCCTGGCGCTTGGTCTGGGCCAGGAAGGCATCCTCGAGGACCGATTCGGAGCGCAGCACCACCCCCCAGAGCACCAGGGTGGTGACCAGAATGGTGAAACCGACGATGCGCTTGGTCAGGCTCATGCGCCAAACGCCGGCGGGGCGCAGCGCCACCGTGTCACCCACTTGTCCAGCCGCCATCCGTCAGTCCTCTTTTCCCCGCCGCACCTCCTCACCGGTACGGGCGTCGAACTCAAGCTCCCATACGACGCCCTGAGGGTCCAGCATGTCCACCTCATAGAGAACACGCTTGTGCTCCTCTTCGAGTTCCACTTCGATGATGGTACCCGCCTGGAGCTTGCGCGCCTTGCGCAGGATGCTCTCCAGCGGCACGATGTCGCCGGCCTCGCGCAGGCGCAGGGCGCGATCGTGGTCGGCGTCCAGGTGTTCATCGGCGAAGGCGCCCCGCAGCAGCAGGCCATAGGCAATCAGCCCCAGCAGCGCCAGCACGGCGGCAAAACGGCGGTTCATCACGACTCCTCAGTCCTCGGCGCGCTTGCGCCCGGTGACCATGGCCCGGGCCAGGTTCTCGCGGTGCAGCACGCTCTCCACCGCCACCCCCGCGACGTGCAGCCCCACCAGGGCCAGGGTGAAGTTGGCGAAGAACTCGTGCACCTCCTCGAACAGGTGCCGCGCGCTGCGGCCGGCGTTGGCGACGAGCCCCGCCAGGGGACCGCCGGCCTCCTCCGCCCCATAGGCCAGCAGGCCGCTGAAGGTGGTCGCCGCCAGGGCCAGCAGCAGGGCCACGACCATGGCCCCTCCGGCGGGATTATGCCCGATGTAGCGGCGGTGCCGAAGGGCCAGCAGGTCCTTGAGGTAGGCCAGAATCACGGCGGGGCGGTAGACGAAGTCGCTGAAGCGGGCATGGCGGGTGCCGATCAGGCCCCAGAGCAGGCGAAACGCCACCAGCCCCAGCACCAGGTAGCCGGCGGCGACGTGAATCTGCAGGAAATCCTCCTGGGTGATGTAGGCCACGGCAAAGGCCAGCACCAGGCTCCAATGGAACAGCCGCACCAGCGGGTCCCAGACCTTGATTTCCCCCGACATCGCACCACCTCTCCGCTCGTTCGCTCACTTGCCGACGAGTCTACGGGGCGCCGCTGAAAGCAAACTTAACAGGGGCTTTACACGACGACGCCCCGGACGGAGACCGCCCGGGGCGCCGGGGTAGCGCAGGGGTCTGCGCTCAGCCGGCGGCGCCGGCCACCGCCTCGCGGACCATCGTCTGCAGTTCGCCCTTCTGGTACAGGTCGAGGGTGATGTCGCAGCCGCCGACCAGCTCGCCGTTGATGTAGATCTGGGGAAAGGTCGGCCAGTTGGCGAAGCGGGGCAGGTTCTCGAAGACCTCCGGGTCCATCAGCACGTTGACGTAGGCAAACTCCACGCCACAGCCCTGCAGGGCCTGGGAGGCGCGCATGGAATAGCCACACTGGGGCATCTGCGGGGTGCCCTTCATGTAGATGATGACCGGATTGTTCTCCACCTGCTCTTTGATGCGTTCCATTACGTCCATTATTCGCTACCTCTGTCTGTTCGCGCGCTCACCACGCCGTGAATTCGAGGGGAGTCTACCATCGATGAATGGGGCAAAAAGTCCAAAAATTCAAGGGTTGCCGCTGCCGTCGACGTTGAGCTGCAGCCACAGCTCGAGCAGTG
>CAZMMH010000386.1:0-2712 GCA_964567315.1 uncultured Gammaproteobacteria bacterium | reverse complement strand
TTCGTTCACTCCTCGTTCAGCGACCCGGGCGCACATTGAAGGCGTGAAAGGGGCAAACCCGCCCCGTGCTGAAAAAGGAGAGACGCCATGAAGAGCAATACCCTGCTCACCGGCCTGGTCCTGGCGGGGGTGCTCGCCACCGGCCTGGCCCTGCCGGCGACGGCGGCCGCCGACGGCTGGCGCGACCGCGGCCATGACCGTTACAGCTGGCGCGACCACGACCGTCACCAGAGTCGCGACCACTACCGTTACCGGGATCGCGACCACTACCGCGATCACCGCTGGATTCGGCCGTTCCCGCGCTACCACGGCTGGTACGACGACTATCGCAGCTACAACTGGGACCATCGCCGCTACCCCCACTGGGAGCCGCTGTTCTATCCCGACGGCTCGATCCGTCTGTGGGTCTTCATCGACAACTGAGGTCGGCCGGTTCAGTCGCCGTTCAGCGTAGTCGACAGAGACTGGCGCCAGACAAAACGAAAGGAGTATCGCCATGAACAAGAAAAGCCTTATCGCCACCGCCCTGATCGCCACCCTGGCCACCGCCCCGGCCCTGGCCGACCCCTGGCGCGGCCACGACCGCGACGGCTACGTGGCCCGCGCCAGGGTGATCAACGTGGAGCCGATCCGGGTGACCGAGCACGTGCCCACCCGCTACCGCGAGTGCTATCAGGAGCAGCGCGAGCACGTCTCCCGCGGCCCGGCCAGCGGCGCCGGCACGGTGATGGGCGCGGTGGTCGGCGGCGTGGTCGGCAACCACCTGGGCGACCGCCACAGCCGGCCGGCGACCACCGTGCTCGGTGCCCTGGTCGGCGGCGTGCTGGGCAACCAGCTGAGCCGCGGCCCCGGCCACACCTACACCACCAATGAAACCCGCTGCGACCGGGTCCCGGCCTACGTCGACCGTGAGCGCACGGTGGGCTACCGGGTCACCTACCGCTACCAGGGCCAGGTGTTCACCCAGCAGATGGATCATGACCCCGGCCGCTGGGTGCGGGTGAACGTGACGGTGACGCCGATCGACTAGGGCGAGACCGAAGGAGACGGTATCCTCGTAGACCTGAACGGAACGGAGAAGGCAGATGCGGACCACCATCACGGCCACGGCCCTGCTGCTGGCCCTGGCGAGCGCCGGGGCCCAGGCGGCACCGTGGGGCCACCGCGAGCGCGGCGACTATCGCCCGCAGCCGCGCTACCAGCAGTCCGGCGGCGGTGTCAGCCTGGACGAGGCGGTGGCCCGGGTGCGCGCCGAGACCGGCGGGCGGATCCTCTCCGCCAGCCCCGTATCGGCCAACGGCCACCGTTACTACCGGATCAAGGTGCTGACGCCCGATCAGCGGGTCCGGGTGATTCGGGTCGACGCCGGGGAGCGCTGATGGCCGGACTGCAGTCGGCCGCCCGGCCCGCGCCGCGAGTGCCACCAGGTGCCGTATGCGTATCCTGCTGATCGAGGACGAGCCGGCGCTGCAGCTTCAGGTGCGCACGCGCCTCGAGGCCGAGGGCTTTACCGTCGATGTCAGCGGCGACGGCCGCGAGGGGCTCTACTTCGCCCGCGAATACCCCATCGACCTGGCCGTGGTCGATCTGGGCCTGCCCGGCCTGCCCGGCCTGGAGGTTATCCGCAGCCTGCGCGCCGAGGGCCACCGGCTGCCGGTCCTGATCCTCACCGCCCGCGGCAAGTGGGAGGAGAAGGTGGCGGGACTGGAGGCGGGCGGCGACGACTATCTGGTCAAGCCCTTCGTGATGGAGGAGCTGGTGGCCCGCATCCGTGCCCTGCTGCGGCGGGCGACGGGCAACGGCCGCGACCTGCTGGAGTTCGGTCCGCTGGCGATCGAGCCCGGCGGCCAGCGGGTCAGCCTGCACGGCACGCCGGTGGAGCTGACCGCCTACGAATACCGCCTGCTGGAGTACCTGGCCCGGCGCGGCGGCCAGGTGGTGCCGAAGCAGGAGCTGGTGGACTACCTCTACCCCCACGACGAGGATCCGGACAGCAACGTGATCGAGGTGCTGATGGGGCGGCTGCGACGCAAGATCGACCCCGACGGCAGCCTCAAGCCCATCGAGACCCTGCGCGCGCGGGGCTATCGCTTCGCCGCGGCCGCCCCGTGAGGTCCCTCGCCAGCCGCGTCAGCCTGACCGCCGCGGTGGTGCTCGCGGTGTTCATCGCGCTCACCGCACTGGCCCTCGACCGGGCCTTCCGCGAAAGCGCCGAGGCCGCGGTGCGGGAACGCCTCACCGCCCAGCTCTACCTGCTGATGGCCGATGCCGAACTGGATGCCGGCGGCACCCTCTCCATGCCCGCCGACCTGGGCGACTCGCGCCTCACCCTGCCCGGCTCCGGCCTCTACGCCGAAATCCTCGATGCCGACGGCCATCGCCTGTGGCACTCCCCCTCGGCGGTGGGGCTGGCCCTGAGCGCGCCGCGGGCCAACGGCGGCGAGCTGTTCCAGCGCGTCCGCCTCGACGGCCACGACTACTTCGTCGCCGGCCTGCGGGTGCGCTGGGAGGTGGCCGGCGGTGATCACCCGCTGCGTTTCAACGTGTTCGAGGACCTGGCGCGTTTCAATGAGCAGCTGGCCCGCTACCGCCGCAGCCTCTGGAGCTGGCTCGGGGCCATGGCCGCCCTGCTGCTGGTGGGCCAGGCTCTGGCCCTGGCCTGGGGCCTGCGCCCGCTGCGCACCGTGGCCCGCGAGCTGAAGGCGATCGAGA
>CAZMMH010000385.1:0-2719 GCA_964567315.1 uncultured Gammaproteobacteria bacterium | reverse complement strand
AAGACACCGAAAAAGTCAAAATCCGTCTCGCGCAAAGGCGCTAAGGCGCAAAGGAAAACCTTAAATTCCAGGCGCCACAGAGGTCACAGAGATCACGGAGGGTGGACGAGTTGGCCTCTGCCAGGGGTGCTGGACTCTGTCGTCTCCCGGGTTGGAACCCCGTGGCGAACCACGGCCCGGCGCTCGATTTACGTGCAAACGCTACAGCGGGCACGGACCACCTCTGTGATCTCTGTGACCTCTGTGGCGAATTGAATTTGATTTTCTTTGCGCCTTAGCGCCTTTGCGCGAGGCAAGGTTCCAGGTTTTACCCACCGAATCACTTGGTCTGGTAGACCTTGCGCCGGAACAGGTCGTTGCGGCGGCTGACCAGGCGGTCGAGGAACAGCATCCCCTCCAGGTGATCCATTTCGTGCTGCACCGCACGGGCCTCGAAGCCCTCGCAGCCGAAATACCGCTCTTTGCCGTGTGCATCGAAGGCCCGCAGTTCGACCTTTTCCGCACGAATCACATTGCCGGTGTAGTCGGGCACCGACATGCAGCCCTCGCGCCCCTTGGCCATCCCCTCCCAATGGGTGATCTCCGGGTTCACCAGGATCATAAGGCCGTGGTTGGGCACCGGCTTGCGGGTGACCGAGCAGTCGACGATCACCACGCGCTGGAAGCGACCCACCTGGGGCGCGGCGATGCCGACGCCGCCGGGGCCGGCACGCATGGTCTGCTCCAGGTCGCCGATGAAGGCACGCAGTTCGTCGTCGAACCGCTCCACCGGCTCCGAGACCTGCTTCAGGCGCTCGTCCGGGTAGGTGAGAATTTCCAGAACCGCCATCGTCCGCCTCAACCGATCATCGTGTCGATGGCGCTGATGTGGGTGTCGATGCCGTCCTTCGCCACCACCGCCAGGGCCGAGCGCAGGGCCTCGACGCCCTCCGCCGCATAGCCCTCGATATGCATGATGTAGATGGGCTTGTCCTCGGTGCCGGCGACGTCCGACTCCAGATCGAGGATGTTCAGCCCCGCCTCCGCCAGCGCCCCGGTGACCTTGGCCACGATGCCGGCACGGTCGGCGCCGTAGACGCTGATGCGCACGTCGGGCACCGGATGCTCGTGCAGCCGCCCGGCGCAGTGGTCCACGTGCAGGTGCAGCCCCAGCGACTCGGCCACCGGCGCCACCAGCCCCTGCAGGGCCTTGAGCCCGCCGTCGGCCTCGACCATCAGCATGATGGTGAAGTTGCCGCCCAGGCGCATCATGGACGCCTCGCCCAGGTTGCAGCCGCCGTCGAACAGCGCCGCCGCCAGGTGGGCGACGATGCCCGGCCGGTCCTCGCCAACCAGGGTCAGCATGTACCACTGCTTGCTCATGGATCCGTCTCCTCTGCAGAAGAAGGCATCATAAAGGCAATGTTGAATTTTGAATGATGAATTTTGAATTCCGGTGCGCGCTTCGCGCACGACCCTTTCTGACAGTCGCACCACGGGCACACCATGACCATGCACTCTTCACTATCAACCATTCACTGCCCGTAAAGGCCGCGATACAGGCGCACCGCAACCATTCACTCTTGAATCTCGACTATTCACTGCCTTTCTCTGGCTCGATCCAAATCAGGCTCGCCATCCGCCCGGTGACGCCGTCGCGGCGGTAGGAGTAGAAGCGCGCACCCTCGCTGAAGCTACAGTGGGTGCCGCCGTAGACCGCTGCAACCCCGAGGGACGCCAAGCGCTGCCGCGCCAGCCGGTAGAGGTCGGCCAGCCAGCGGCCGCCACCGGAGCGGCGGAAGGCCTGGGCCGCGGCGCGGTCGTGTTCGAGAAAGACCCCGCGCACCTCCTCGCCCACCTCGAAGGCCTCCGGGCCGATGGCCGGGCCGAGCCAGGCAAGCAGGCGTTCCGGCGGGGCCTGCATGCGGCCCACCGCCGCCTCCACTACCCCGGCGGCGAGGCCGCGCCAGCCGGCGTGCACCGCACCCACCTCGCTGCCGTCACGGTCACACAGCAGCAGCGGCAGGCAGTCGGCCGTGAGCACCGCGCAGACCTCGCCGGGACGCCCGCTGACCACCGCATCGGCGGCGCAGCCGGGGCCGTCGGAGGCCTCGACCACCTCGCAGCCATGCACCTGCTGCAGCCAGCGCGGCATCGCCGGCAGTTTCAGGGCCTCGACCAGGCGCCGGCGGTTCTCGCCCACCGCGACGGGATCGTCACCGACGTGGGCGGCCAGATTGAGGCTGGCATAGGGGCCCTGGCTGACGCCGCCGGTACGGGTGGTGCAGCAGGCGGCGACGCCGTTCGGCGCGGGCCACTCGGGGCGCAGCAGGCTGATCATGCCTCCTCCCCGTGCTGCCGCAGGTCCTCCCCCAGCGCCGCCAGCAGGGCCTCCATGTCCGCCGGCAGCGGTGCCTCCCAGGCCATTGCCTCGCCGCTCAGCGGATGGACCAGGGCCAACCGCGCCGCGTGCAGGGCCTGGCGGCGGAAGCCGCGCAGGGTCTCGATCAGCGCCGGCTCTGCCGCTGGCGGCAGGCGCAGGCGGCCTCCGTAGACCGGGTCGCCCAGCAGCGGATGGCGGATATGGGCCATGTGCACCCGGATCTGGTGGGTGCGCCCGGTCTCCAGCTTGACCCGCAGGTGGGTGTGAGCACGGAAGCGCTGCAGCACCCGATAGTGGGTGACCGCGGGCTTGCCCCGCTCCACCACGGCCATGCGCTTGCGGTCGACCGGATGGCGG
>CAZMMH010000384.1:0-2721 GCA_964567315.1 uncultured Gammaproteobacteria bacterium | reverse complement strand
AGCTGATGAGCCTGGAGCAGAGCGGCCTGGCCCGCTTCGACGCCCTGGTGATCGCCGGCGCCGAGCGCGAGCATCTGCCGGGCGGCGACGGCGCCAACCCCTTCTTCAACGACGGGGTGCGCACCGAGCTGGGCCTGGGGACCCACCGCGAGCGACTCAACCGCCGCTTCTTCCTCTTCCGCCGCCTGCTGGAGGCGGCGCCCGAACTGCTGATCACCCTGCGCCGTGAACAGGACGGCGAGGAGATCATCCCCAGCCCCTGGGTGGAGGCCCTGAGCACCTTCCATCGGCAGGCCTGGAACGATGACCTGCACCACCCGTGGCTGGGCGCCTGGATCGACGCGGCCAAGCGCGGGGCCGCGGCCGGTACGCCCCTGCCGCCGCCCAGCACCCGGCCGGCGCCGGTGCTGCCGGCGGAGCTGCTCCCCGGCACCCTCTCGGTCAGCGCCCACCAGCGCCTGATCGACTGCCCCTACCGCTTCTTCGCCGCCGACTGCCTGGCCCTGCGCCCCCTGGAAGAGGTACGCGAGGCCCTGGCCAAGTCGGACTACGGCGAGCGGGTGCACCGCTGTCTACAGGCCTTCCACGGCGACGTGCCCGGCCTGCCCGGGCCCTTTCCCGAGCCGGTGGACGAGGAGCACCGGCCGGCCGCCGTGGCCCTGCTGGAGGAGATCAGCCGCGCGGTGTTCGCCCGCGACCTGGAGGACAATTTCCAGCACCGTGGCTGGCTGCAGCGCTGGGAGGCGGCAATCCCGGCCTACGTGGAGTGGCAGATCGGCCACGCCCGGGACTGGCAGGTGGACGCGGTGGAGCGGAGCGAACAGCGGCCGCTCGCCAGCGGCCGGTCCCTCAAGGGGCGGCTCGACCGCGTCGACCGGGGCCCCGGCGGGCTCGACGTCATCGACTACAAAACCGGCGGCGTGCCGAAACAGGCCGAGGTGGACCGGGGCGAGGCGGTGCAGCTGCCGAGCTACGCCCTGCTGCTGGAGGCCGCCGTGGCGCGGGTGGAATACGTCAAGCTGGAGCGGGACGGGGTGGAGAACCGGGTTGCCCTGGAGGGCGAGGCGCTGCAGACCCTGACCGCCGAGGTCGGCGCGCGTCTGGTGCATTCGCTGACGCAGATCGAGGCGGGGGCGCCCCTGCCGGCCCACGGCGATCCCGCCACCTGCGCCTTCTGCGAGGCCCCCGGCATCTGCCGCCGCGAGGCCTGGGCCGAACCGGCACCATAAAAAAGGCGGCCGCAAGGCCGCCTCCCCATCCCTGGCGGAGACACGAGACCCCCCATTGGCCGCGCCCTCCGTCGGCGCGCAGTCCCGCGCACCTCCTTGATCCCCCAATCCCTACGAACGTCAATTTCACGTAAAGACGACAGGTGGACAATAGCCATATCTACTTAGTTCGAATAGGTAAATCCCCCAAGCCTGCCCCTGTCGGAACGACCCGGCGGATGGCCGCGGGCCGGCCCAGACAGGCCCTACTGCCCTCCGCCGCCACCCTGTATCCTCAGCGCATGCCGCAGATCCTCGACGCCATCGCCCCCCAGCGCAACGCCACGGTCAGTGCCTCGGCCGGCACCGGCAAGACTTGGCTGCTGGTCTCGCGCATCGTCCGCCTGCTGCTGGCGGGGGCACGCCCGGACGGCATTCTGGCCGTCACCTTCACCCGCAAGGCGGCAGCGGAGATGCACGGCCGCCTCGGCGAGCGCCTGCGGCTGCTGGCCACCGCCGACGCGCAGGCGCTGGACGCCGGCCTGCGCCAGCTCGGCCTGGAGCCGGACGCGGAGCTGCGCGAGCGCGCCCGCGGCCTGTTCGAGCGCCTGCTGTTCGCCGAGCGTCCGCTGCGCACGACCACCTTCCACGCCTTCTGCCAGGAGCTGCTGCGGCGCTTTCCCCTGGAGGCGGAGATCCCGCCCGGCTTCGAGCTGATCGAATCCACCGGGCTGTTCGAGGTCCAGGCCTGGGAGGCGCTCTACGCCGAGGCCAGCCGGCACCCCGACGGAAGCACCGCACAGGCCCTGGAGACCCTGTTCCTCGCCTGCGGCGGGCTGCACAACACCCAGAGCGCCCTCTCCGCCTTTCTCGGCCACCGCGGCGACTGGTGGGCCTTCGTCGAGACCCGGGCCGAAGCCGTGGCCTTCGCCAGCGAGCAACTGCGCGCCCGCCTCGACGTCGATCCGCAGGCCGACCCCTGCGCGGCCCTGTTCGCCTCGGGAGCCGCGGCCCTGGCCGACGAATTCCGCGAACTGCTCCTGCACCACCCGACCAAGGGCAACGTGGATGCGGCCGCCGCCATCGCCGCGGCCCTGGAGCCCGGCCGGGCCTGCGCCGAGCGCTACCGCGACCTGCGCCACGCCTTCTTCACCAAGGCCGGCGAGCCGCGGGCCCGCAAGGCGAGCGGCGTCCAGGCGAAGAAGCTGGGCGACACCGGCCAGGCCCGCCTGCTCGAGTTGCACGAGGAGATGGTGAGCCGCTGCCGCTTCACCGACGAGCGCCTGGCCCGCCTGCAGACCTTCCACCTCAGCCGCGCCTGGTACCGGGCCGGCAGCCGCCTGCTCGACCACTACCAGCGCCTCAAACGCGAGCAGCGTGTGCTCGACTTCACCGATCTGGAGTGGAAGAGCTACCAGCTGCTTAACCACGCGGAACACGGCGACTGGATCCAGTACAAGCTCGACCAGCGCATCGACCACCTGCTGATCGACGAGTTCCAGGACACCAACCC
>CAZMMH010000383.1:0-2722 GCA_964567315.1 uncultured Gammaproteobacteria bacterium | reverse complement strand
CCCCGACGGCCGGGTACCGTTCTTCGCCGGCACCTACTTCCCGCCGGAGCGGCGCCACGGCCTGCCCGCCTTCGGCGAGCTGCTGGAGGGCATCGCCCACGCCTACCGGGAGCAACACGCGGAGATCGAGCAGCAGAACCTGCGCCTGGTGGAGGCCCTGGAGAGCTTGGCCACCCCCGCCGCGGCCCCCGGCGAGCCCGACCCCGGCCTGCTGCAGGCGGCCCGCGACCACCTGGTCGGCAACTACGATACCCGGCACGGCGGTTTCGGCAGCGCGCCCAAATTCCCCCACCCGTCCAGCCTGGAGCGGCTGCTACGCCACGCCCATGCCAACGACGACGCCGAGGCGGGCGAGGCGGCCCTGGGCAGCCTCGCCCACATGGCCGAGGGCGGGATCTTCGACCAATTGGGCGGGGGCTTCTGCCGCTACAGCGTCGACGCCGTCTGGATGATCCCCCACTTCGAAAAGATGCTCTACGACAACGGCCCGCTGCTGGCCCTGTGCGCCGAGGCTTGGGCGGTCACCGGCGATCCACTGTTCCGCCGTGCCGCCGAGCTCACCGCCGGCTGGGCGATGCGCGAGATGCAGTCGCCGGAGGGGGCCTACTACGCCACCCAGGACGCCGATTCCGAGGGCGAGGAGGGTCTGTTCTACGTCTGGCAGCGCGAGGAGGTGCAGGCCCTGCTCGGCGACGACTATCCCCTGTTCGCCCGCCGCTTCGGCCTCGACCGCGCCGCCAACTTCGAGGGCCGCTGGCACCTGCACACCTTCGCCGACCTGGAGGCCCTGACGGCCGATTTCGCCCTGGAGCGGGAACAGGTCGAGGCGGTGCTGGAGCGTTGCCGGCAGCAGTTGTTCGAGGCGCGCAGCAAACGGGTGGCACCGGGCCGCGACGAAAAGGTCCTGAGCGCCTGGAACGGCCTGATGGTGCGCGGGATGGCCGTCGCCGGGCGCATCCTGGGACGGGACGACTGGCTCGACTCGGCCCAGCGTGCGGTCGACTTCCTGCGCTCGCGGATGTGGCGCGACGGCCGCCTGCTGGCGGCCTGGAAGGATGGCCACGGCCACCTGCCGGGCTACCTCGACGACCACGCCTTCCTCCTCGACGCCCTGCTCGAACTGCTGCGGGCACGCTGGCGCGACGCCGACCTCGCCTTCGCGGTCGACCTGGCCGAGGCCCTGCTCGGGCATTTCGAGGACCGCGAGCGGGGCGGCTTCTACTTCACCGCCGACGACCACGAGGCCCTGATCCAGCGGCCCAGGCCGCTGGCCGACGAGGCGACCCCCTCGGGCAACGGCGTCGCCGCCCGCTCGCTGGCGCGCCTCGGCCACCTGCTGGGCGAGGGGCGCTATCTGCAGGCGGCCGAACGCAGCCTGCGCGCCGCCTGGCCGGCCGTCACCGACGCCCCCTACGCCTATCCCAGCCTGCTCGACGCGGCCGAGGAGTGGTTCCGGCCGCCGGAACTGCTGGTGCTGCGCGGCGAGCCGGCGGCGACCACTGAGGCGCTGGCAAGGCTGAACGCGGCCTATGCGCCGGACCGCTTCGCCATCGCCATTCCCGGCGACCGCGACGACCTGCCCGGGCTGCTGGCCCAGCGTCCGGCGCGCGGCCGCTTCACCGCCTATCGCTGTCGCGGTACCGTCTGCGACGCCCCGTTGGAGAGCCCGCAGGCGCTGTTCGATGCGGCCACCGCGTGAGCCGCCTCCGCGGCCGCCCAAATCGCGCTTGACGAGCGCGAAACAATACCAATAACGTTGGCAGGGAAATTTCCGGGTTTATCCTCAACTGCGCAGACCCGGCGTGATAGCATTTCCTCCGGCGGAACCCGCCTGCGACCCCGGTCGCCGATGCCGCGTAGGCTCAACCCCCGGGGGATAGACGGAAGGCCAGATGCACATCCTTAGAACGATACGAGGCCTGATCCTCACCGCCGCCTTCGTGGTCTCGCTCGTCCTTTTCGCCGGGACCTGGCTGGCGACCTCCACGGTCTACGACGATGCGGTCAAGGCCAACGCCCTGAGCATCTCCAATACCCTTGCCGAAGGCACCTTCAATGCCATGTTCCAGATCATGCGCAAGGGCTGGACGCGTCCGGAGCTGGAGGAGTTCATTCACGCGATCCAGGCGGCGCCGGGCAACGGCAGCTACAAGATCGCCATCTACCGTGGCCCGATCGTCGAGGCCAAGTTCGGCCCCATCTCCCAGCCGCCGCTGGACGCCATGCTGCGCAACACCCTGGACGGCGGCGTCCCGCTCAGTGACAACCGCGGCAACAGCGTCCGCTACACCTATCCGCTGGTGGCACGCCACGAGTGCCAGCGCTGCCACACCAACGCCAAGGTGGGCAACGTCCTCGGCGTGATCGACGTGCGCCAGGACCTGAGCCCGCTGATCAACCAGGCCAAGCACCGTCTGCTGCCGCCGCTGCTGTTGATCGCGCCCCTGCCGTTCCTGATGGCGCTCCTGGTGGCGCTGCTGCTGCACCGCCGGGTCTCGCGCTCCCTCAAGCTGCTCGACGACAACATCGAACGGATCAACAGCGTCTCCGACCTCAAACAGGTGGAGATCCGCCACATCGACCTGGGCCTGGACGAACTGGACCAACTGTTCAACAAGGTGGAGGCCCTGGCGGCCAAGCTCAAATCGGTGGCGGTGGACAAGGACCTGCTGGAGTTCGAGATCCGCCTGCTGGAGAAGTTCGTCATCACCTCGGACGTGGT
>CAZMMH010000382.1:0-2734 GCA_964567315.1 uncultured Gammaproteobacteria bacterium | reverse complement strand
GTAGGTGACGTCGTAGATGGGGTTGAAGTACCAGGCGCCGAACATGATGGCGATGCTGCCGCGGGCCGGCATGGTGCGCCAGTAGCGCCAGTAGCGGGGACGCTCGCGTTCGTCCTCGGGCTCGTCCCAGAAGGCGTGGGTCTGCACCCCCCGGGTGTCCAGCCATTCGTTGAGGCGGTTGACCACCTCGCCCTTGCCGGCCCCCTCGACGCCGGCGACGATGATGATCACCGGGACCGGCGCCTCCAGCAACTGGCGCTGGGCCTCAAGCAGCTGGGTGCGCAATTCGGGTACCAGCTTCTGCCAGTCCTCCTTGGAGACCTTGCGCCCCAGTTCCGCCGCTTCGAACATCGTTCTCTCCCCCTGCGCGAAAAGAGCCGGTCCGGCGACTGTGCGCCCGCCCCGGGCCGTGGTCAAGCCTGCCTTGCCGGGTCCTTAAAAAGCGCTTAACCTTGCCTTCTTGTGCCGCAGAAGCCGGGGAAATGCGCGTGGAGATGAACTTCGAGCAGGCCCGTTTCAACATGATAGAGCAGCAGGTGCGTCCGTGGGACGTCCTCGACCAACGGGTGCTCGATGCCATGACCAGGGTGCCGCGCGAGGAGTTCGTTCCCGCCGCTTCGCGCGCCCTCGCCTTCAGCGATCTGGCCCTGCCGATCGGCCATGGCGAGGTGATGATGCCGCCGCGCCTGGAGGGACGGATGCTGCAGGCGCTGGACGTGCGCCCGCGCGACGAGGTGCTGGAGGTGGGCACCGGCAGCGGCTTCGTCACCGCGCTGCTGGCCAACCTGGCCAGGAAGGTGGTGACGGTGGAGATCCATCCGGACCTGCACGCCGCCGCCGTGGCCCGGTTCCAGGCCCTCGGCCTCGACAACATCAGCGCCGAGTTGGGTGACGCCGCCGCCGGCTGGCCGCAGCGCGGCCCCTACGACGCGATCGTCTTTACCGGGGCCCTCGCCGAGGTGGGCGACGGCCTGCTCAAGCAATTGCGGGTCGGCGGGCGGATGTTCGCCATCGTCGGCGAGCCGCCGGTGATGGAGGCGCAGTTGATCACCCGTGTCGGTAACGCCGAATGGAGCCACGAGGTGCTGTTCGAGACCGATTTCCCGCGCTTGGTCAACGCCATGCCGGTGCCGGAATTCGTCTTCTGAAGGCCTTGCGGGCGGAGACGGCGTGCGCGAGATGACACCCGGCGAGCTGTTCGCCTATCTCGAGCAGACCGCGGCACCACCGCTGTTGCTGGACGTGAGGGAACCGTGGGAGTTCGAGATCTGTCATATCCCCGGTTCAGAATTGGTCCCGATGCGCCAGGTGCACGAGTTGACCGAGCGCCTCGACCCGCAACGGGAGGTGGTGGTGATCTGCCACCACGGAATTCGCAGCCGTCAGGTTGCCGGCTACCTTGAAAGCGTGGGTTATGCCCACATGATCAATCTTCGCGGCGGGGTGGCCGCCTGGGCCCGCGACGTCGACACGGACATGCCGACCTACTGACCCGCCGGACTCGTTACGTACGGAGAACAGACGGACATGAATATGCGCTTGCGTTCCACCCTCGGCCGCGGTCTCGCCACCATGCTTCTGGTGCTGCCGATGGTTGTCCATGCCGACGATCTGATGCAGGTCTACCAACTGGCCCAGGACAGCGATCCCCAGCTCAAGGCGGCCGAGGCCGGCTGGCGTGCCGCCCAGGAGGCCAAGCCCCAGGCCCGCGCCCTGCTGCTGCCGCAGATCGGCCTGGGTGTCTCGACATCGCACAACTGGTACAACCCCCACGGTGGCAGCAGCGGTTCGACCCAGTACACCAACAAGGGCTGGAATGTCAGCCTGACCCAGCCGATCTTCCACATGGATTCGCTGGTCCAGCAGGGCCAGGCGGAGGCCAGCGTGGCCAAGGCCGACGCCGACCTGGCGGCGGCGCGCCAGGACCTGTTCGTGCGCGTGGCCCAGGCCTATTTCGACGTGCTGCGGGCCAAGGACCAGCTGGAGTACGCGCGTTCCGACAAGAACGCCATCGGCCGCCAGCTGGAGCAGGCGAAGAAGCGCTTCGAGGTCGGCCTGATCGCGGTTACCGACGTACACACGGCCCAGGCCCAGTACGATCTGGCCAAGGCCCAGGAGATCGCCGCCCAGGACGGCCTGACCACCGCCCGCGAGGCGCTGGCCGAGATCACCGGCAAGGGCATCCCCAGCCTGGCGCCGCTGGGTGAGAAGGTGCCGCTGGTGCCGCCGACCCCGGCCAAGATCGACAGCTGGGCGCAGAGCGCCCAGGCGGACAACCTGAACCTGCAGTCCGAGCGCCAGTCGGTGTCGGTGGCGCGCCAGGAGGTGGAGCGCAACCGCGCCGGCCACTATCCGACCCTCGACCTGGTGGCCAGCCACAACTACTCCGACTCGAGCAAGCAGGTGGGTACCGGCGCCTCGGAGAGCGACAGCAACATGGTCGGGCTGCAGCTCAACATGTCGCTGTTCAGCGGCGGCGCGGTCACTTCCAGGACCCGCCAGGCCCTGGAGCTCTACAACCAGTCCCGCGATCAGCTGGAGCAGCAGACCCGTGCGATCCTGCGCCAGACCCGCGACTCCTACCGCGGCGTCGAGAGCAGCATCTCCCGGGTCAATGCCCTACAGGCGGCCCTGGTCTCCACCAAGAGCGCCCTGGACGCCACCGAGGCCGGTTTCGATGTGGGCACCCGCACCATCGTCGACGTGCTCAACGCCCAGCGCGACATGTTCGGCG
>CAZMMH010000381.1:0-2735 GCA_964567315.1 uncultured Gammaproteobacteria bacterium | reverse complement strand
CATGGAGCGCTCCGCACCCAGGTAGCTGAGGGTGATCAGCGAGCCGTTGCGTCCCGCCAGCATGGTGCGGCCCGCCTTGGCCAGGGCCGAGAAGCTGTAGGAGCTGATGTCGTGGGCGATGCGGAAGGCGTCGCGGGTCACGCTGTCGAGATAGCTGCCTTCCAGGGCCTCGCGCGGGGCGAAGGCCACCGAGTGGACGATGCAGTCGAGGCCGTCCCAGTGCTTGCCCAGCTCGGCGAACACCGCCTCGATCTGCTCGTCGCTGGCCACGTCGCAAGGCAGGGTGATGGAGGAGCCGAGCTCGGTCGCCATCTTCTCGACCCGCCCCTGGAGCTTCTCGTTCTGGTAGGTGAAGGCGAGTTCCGCGCCCTCCCGGTGCATGGCCTGGGCGATGCCCCAGGCGATGGAGCGGGTGCTCGCCAGACCGACGATGAGTACGCGTTTGCCCTGCATGAAGCCCATGGTGCACTCCTGTTTCTGCCGCTTCGGGATTGTTGCTATCATTCGCCGCATGGCATTCCACCAGGCCGGCGTGTGAAGCGGCAATGATACAACCGATGGGCACGACCATAAACGTCGCCCGTTGCCTCCCCGGGACTGATCGATGATCCGTCGGCAGATGCTGCGTACGCTGATTCCGCTGTTCGCGGCACTGTTGGTCAGCCTGCCTGCCGCGGCCGCGCCGTCCCAGGCCCTCGGCTATACGCCCAAATACCCGCCCGGTTTCGACCATTTCGACTACGTCAATCCCGACGCCCCCAAGGGCGGCCGCCTGGTGCTCTCCGACGTCGGCAGCTACGACGGCTTCAACCCCTTCATCCTCAAGAGCATCCCCGCCGACGGGGTCCTGTCGCTGATGTTCGATACCCTGATGCAGCGCAGCCTGGACGAGCCCTTCAGTCAGTACGGCCTGCTTGCCGACGACGTGAAGGCCGCCCCGGACGGCCTTTCGGTCACCTTCCATCTCAATCCCCGGGCCCGTTTCAGCGACGGCACGCCGGTCACGGCCGCGGACGTGAAGTTCTCCTTCGACACGCTGAAGAGCAAGCAGGCCCATCCGCGCTTTCGTTTCTATTGGGCCGACATCAAGCGTGCGGTGGTGCTCGGCCCGCGCACGGTGCGCTTCGAATTCGCCCGGGTGAATCCGGAACTGCGTCTGATCATCGGCGAGTTGCCGGTCTTTTCGCGTCGCTGGGTCGGTGCCAGACCCTTCAACCAGGTGGTGATGCAGTTGCCCATCGGCAGCGGCCCCTACCTGATCGACAAGTACGACCTGGGCAAGTACATCACCTTCAGGCGCAACCCGAACTACTGGGCCCACGATCTCGGCGTGCGCCGCGGCATGTACAACTTCGGCCGCATCACCATCAAGTACTACCGCGACTTCACCGTGCGCCGCGAGGCCTTCAAGGCGGGGGAGTTCGACTACCTGTCGGAGTACAACTCCAAGGCCTGGGCCCGCGACTATACCGGGCCCAAGTTCGACGATGGCCGCATCCTCAAGGCGACCTTCGCGAACAGCAACGATGCCGGCATGCAGGGTTTCGTCTTCAATCTGCGTCGGCCGCTGTTCAAAGACCGCCGGGTGCGCGAGGCGATCGCCCTGGCGATGGACTTCGAGTGGGACAACCACAAGCTGTTCTATGATCAGTACACCCGTTGCGACAGCTACTTCAGCAACAGCGAACTGGCCTCCAGCGGCATTCCCAAGGGCGCGGAGTTGAAACTGCTGGAGCCGTTCCGCGAGCAGTTGCCGCCCGAGCTGTTCAGCGAGCCGTTTCGGGTGCCGAGCACCGCGCCTCCCGGCAGTCTGCGCAAGAACCTGGTAAAGGCCAAACGGCTGCTGGAGGCGGCCGGGTGGCACTACCGCGACGGCGCCCTGCGCAACGCTGCCGGCGAGCCGTTCCATTTCAGTATCATGCTCGGCCAGGCGGCGTTCGAGCGCATCGTCGCGCCCTTCGCGCGCAACCTGGCCAAGCTTGGCATCACCATCGATTACCGGACCGTCGATCCCGCCATCTACCAGCAGCGCGGCGACAACTTCGACTACGACATGGTGGTGGGCACCTTCGGTGAGTCGCAGTCGCCGGGGAACGAGCTGGTGGGCATGTTCGGCTCCTCCTCGGCCAACCAGCCGGGTTCGCAGAACATCATGGGGCTCAAGAACCCGGTGGTGGATGCCCTGATCAAGAAGGTCATCTACGCCCCCGACCGGGCCCACCTGGTCACCGCGGTGCACGCCCTGGACCGGGTGCTGCTGTGGGGCTGGTACGTGGTGCCCAACTGGTACATCGCCGTGCACCGGGTGGCCTACTGGAACAAATTCGGGATTCCCGCCAAGCTGCCGCTCTACTACCAGGCGCGCAGTTGGTCGGTCGACACCTGGTGGGCCAAATCCGCCGCCGGCAGTGAGGAGCGCTGAACAGCATGGGTGCCTACATCCTGAAGCGGTTGCTGCTGATGGTGCCGACCCTGGTCGGGGTGATGCTGGTGACCTTCAGCGTGACCCAGTTTGTCCCCGGTGGCCCGGTGGAGCAGTTGATCAGCCAACTGCGCAGCCACGCCGGCGCCGGCGGCGAGGCGGCCACCGGCGCCGCCGGGCTCTACCGCGGCGCCAAGGGGCTCGATCCCGAGCGGGTCGCCGAACTGAAGAAGATCTACGGCTTCGACAAGCCGGCGCCGCAGCGTTTCCTGGAGATGCTGCGCAACTATGCCACCTTCAACCTGGGCGACAG
>CAZMMH010000380.1:0-2736 GCA_964567315.1 uncultured Gammaproteobacteria bacterium | reverse complement strand
GGCCGGTGGCGTCGGCCGCGTGCACCACGCGGCGGTGGCTGTGGCCGCCCTCGCGGGTCAGGTGGTAGGCCTCGGTGCCGTCCGGACGGGTCTCGGTGGTGAAGTGGACGCCCTTGTCGATCAGCCACTGGATGCATTCCGGGCCGTGTTCGACGGTGAAGCGCACCGTGCGCTCGTCACACAGCCCCGCCCCCGAAACCAGGGTGTCCTGGATATGCGACTCGATGGAGTCGTTCTTCATATCGAGTACCGCAGAGACCCCGCCCTGGGCGTACAGGGTGGCGCCGACCCGCAGTTCGTCCTTGGAGACCACGGCGACCCGCAGGGAGTCGGGCAGGCGCAGGGCCAGGCTGAGACCGGCGGCCCCGCTGCCGATGATCAGAACGTCGAAGGGGCTATCGGGCGGCGCGGCTTGAGTCACGGGTGAGGGTTGTATATCGTTCGCGGGAGTTTGGATCGGGGCCGACGGAGCGGCGTTGGCGGCAATATAACCCGATTCTTCCGGATCTTGCGAACTATCTTCCTGTACGGCGGTCTCTATCATTGCGATGCAGACGGAAGGCTGCCGGCGAAAGGGGTAGCCCGGATGGGCAGCCAGGCGACAGACGAAGTGCTGGTGGCGCGCGTACAGCGCGGCGACAAGCGGGCGTTCGACCTGCTGGTACTGAAATACCAGCAGCGAATCACCAAGCTTATCGCCCGCTACGTGAACGACCCGGTGGAGACCTTGGACGTGGCCCAGGAGGCCTTCATCAAGGCCTATCGGGCGCTCCCCAAGTTTCGCGGCGACAGCGCCTTCTACACCTGGCTCTACCGGATCGCCATCAACACGGCGAAGAACCATCTGGTCAGCCAGGGCCGGCGCCCGCCGAGCGAGGACATCGACGCCGGCGAGGCGGAGCAGTACGAAGGCGCCCGGGACCTGCGCGACGGGGATACCCCGGAACGCCTGGCGATGCGCGACGAGATGCTCCAGGCGATCTCCGAGGCGATCGACGGACTGCCGGAGGAGTTGCGCACGGCCATTCTGCTGCGTGAGATGGAAGGTATGAGCTACGAAGAGATCGCCACGACCATGAACTGCCCGGTGGGCACGGTGCGTTCGCGAATCTTCCGCGCTCGCGAGGCAATCGACAATCGTCTGCGTGAACTCGACAACGTTCGGGGGCAGCCATGAAAGACCAATATTCTGAAGAGCTTTCGGCCTGGGTGGACGGCGAACTGGACGAGGCCGAAATCCCGGCTCTGCTGGACCGGCTTGCGGCCGATCCCGAACTGCAGGCCCGCTGGAGCCGTTACCACCTGATCGGTGACGCCCTCGACGACCACCTGCCACCCCTCGACCTTTCCGGCTTCGCCGGTCGGGTCCGGCGGGCGGTGGAGGCCGAACCGACGGTGCTGGCGCCGGGCCGTGTGCGCCTGCGCCGCGCCCGCCAGTGGCTCAAACCGGTGGCCGGCATGGCGATGGCGGCCTCGGTTTCGACCCTGGCGATCCTGGCGTTGCAGAACCATTATCAGGAGCGCCCTGGGGCGGTGCCGACCGTGGCCGAGGCCGGACATTCCCTGCCGCCGTCGGTGACCCTGGCGAGCGACGACAACGAGGCGCCGGTGCCCGCCGACGTGCGCCGGCGGCTGAACGTCTACCTGGTCGACCACAGCGAATACACCTCCATGAACGGCCTGCAGGGGAGCCTGAGCTTCCGCCGCATCGCCACCACGGGCGCCGGGGAGCGCTAACGCATGCTGCGGCGGCTGCGCCCCCTGTTGCTGGGCATGCTCTGCGTTGCGGCCCTGCCGGCGGTGGCCCAGGCCGAAGGGAGTGATGCCCAGGCCAGGGCCTGGCTGGACCGGATGATCACCGCGCGCCACGCCCTCAACTACGACGGCACCTTTGTCTTCCAGTACGGCGGCCAGATGGGCGCCATGCGCATCGTCCACGGTGCCGCGGCCGACGGCGAACGGGAGCGGCTGGTAGCCCTGACCGGCGCCGCCCGCGAGATTCTGCGCAACCACGGCCAAACCACCTGTATCCTGCCGGACGCCCGTTCGGTGATGGTGGAGCCTGCCCGCGCCGGCGGTCAGACGCTGCCCCATGAAATCCTCAGTTCGGCCGACGGCCTGGACAAGCACTACACCTTCGGCCTCGGCGGCCAGGACCGGGTGGTGGGGCGCGAGGCGCAGATCGTGACCGTGCTGCCGCGTGACGCGTATCGTTACGGCTACCGTCTGTGGCTGGACAAACAGCATGCCTTGATGCTGAAGTCCGAACTGGTGGATGAACGGGGGCGCACCCTGGAGACCCTGATGTTCACGGCGCTCAAGGTGCTCGACCACGTGCCCAACGATGCCCTGCATCCGGCGATCAGCGGCCAGGAGTTCTCCTGGCACCACAAGGCGCTGCAGCCGGAGTCGGCCAAGCCGAGCAGCCGCTGGCGGGTCACCCGCCTGCCGGTGGGTTTCGTGCTGCGGGTGGCCGAGGAGCAGAAGCGCGACGAACACGACGTGGAGCATTTGGTCTATTCGGACGGGCTGGCCTCGGTCTCGGTGTTCATCGAGCCGGCGGACCATGACGAGGACGAGCTGCTCGGCCCGTCGCGGCTCGGTGCGGTGCACGCCTTTGGCCGGCGCATCGGCAAGCGCCAGGTGTTGGTGGTCGGCGAGGTGCCGGCGGCCACGGTGGAGATGATGGCCAAGTCGCTGCAGGCGGCTGGGGGATGACGGCATGATCGAAGAGAC
>CAZMMH010000379.1:0-2737 GCA_964567315.1 uncultured Gammaproteobacteria bacterium | reverse complement strand
GCGACCAGGCCCTCGGTCAGGTAGTCGGCCAGCATGGGATGGGACATCAGGTATTCGGCCAGGTTGTCGCTGATGGTGTCGCGCGCCTCGTCGATCGCCGCGCCCCACTCCTCGACGTCGTAGTCGCCGCGGCCGACCCACATCAGGGCCACCAGCTCGGCCTGCTGGTCCGGCTCCAGGTCATCCACCGTCACCCGCGCCTCGGCCAGGGTGTAGTCGTCCATGTGATCGGCCAGCACCTGCAGGGCCCAGTCGTCGGTCGGACCGTTGGGGGTCTCGGGGATCACCACCTGTTCCTTGGCATGGAACTCGCGGGCCCGCTCGATCAGGAAACAGACGGTGTCCGGATTGAGGTTGAGCTCAGCCATCGCGGCCTCCCTTTTGGCTGATGTGGGGCGTATTGGGGTTTTTTATAGCACAGCGGCGGGGAGAATCACGGCGCGGCGCCGCTCCGCCGGAGCAGGGCGGCGACGCTCTCACGCAGCAGTTCCAGGGCCTCGCCGCGGCCGGCGAGCCCGAGCGCCTGCACGCAGTCGTCCCAGGGATGGCGCTGCAGCACCCGCAGCAGCAGCAGGTTGCGGCCGGCCGGCGGCAGGGCCGCGGCCGCGGCCGGGTCGGCCAGGCCGCGACAGGTCAGACGCCAGAGGGGCACCAGGCTGGCCTCGAAACCGCGGCGGGCGAAGGCGAAGCCGCCCAGCTCGTGCAGCTCGGCGGCCGTCAGGGACGGCGGCGCCGAGGCCCGTTGCAGCAGCTCCAGCGCCACCCCCGGCTCCAGCGTCTGCAGCGGATCGCCCAACAGCAGGGGCAACTGCTCCGCCAGGCGTGCCTGCGCCGCCTGCTGCAGCGCCGCACCGGCAACGCCCAGGGGTGCGGTCATGATCACCGCGTGGCCGCCGGAGCTCGCCTCGCGGCTGAAGCCGACCCGCACCGGCGCCAGGCCGCAGCCGGCCCAGAAGCGCACCAGTTCGGGCGTGGCGCCGAAGCTCGCACCGACGAGGTCGAGCCCCTCGGCCCGCGCGTCCCCGCTGACCGCCGCCACCAGCCGCCGGCCGAGGCCGCGCCCCTGGACCGCGGGATGGACGGCGATGCGCTGGATCCGCGCACAGCCAAGGCGCGCCGCCTGCTCAAGGCCGGCGTGGGCGGAAAGGGACTGGGGAATCAGGTTGCCGCGGGGCCTGCGCTCGCCGGCCCAGATGGCCCGGGCCAGGTCGGCGTCGAAGCCGCCCTCCCGTGCCACCAGGGCGGTGGCGGCCACGTGGCCACGGTGGCGCAGCACGTAGATGCTCAGCTCGGGGCCGTCGAGCAGGTGGCGCAGGTCGCCGGGGGTGGTGCGATAGTGGGCCAGCACCAGCAGGCCGAACAATTCGCCGAGCAGGGCCTCGTCGGCGGCCAGGGCGTCGCGGTCGAGCCGCTCCAGGCTGCACGCGTCCGCCGTGGCCGCGGCCAGCATGGCGTCCGCCGCCGGCGCCGCATCCAGCAGCAGGGCGCGGAACACCAGCCGCTCCAGGGGATCCCCCGGGCCCCAACGGATCGGCGTCTCCAGGCGCAGGCCACGCCAGCCGGGGGTACGCGCGTCGAGCACCCGGCGGAAGCGCAGGTCGAAGCCGCGCCCGGTGCCCTCGTAGCCGTGCACCGTGGTGGCGAAGGCGATGCGCCCGTGACGCTCCAGCATCTGCTCCAGCAGGGGCGCGGGAATCGCCGCCGCCTCGTCCACCAGCAGCAGGTCGGCATGCTCGCGGCCCTGCAGCAGGGCATCGGGGGCAACGAATTCGAGGCAGCCGGCGCCACGGCGGATGCGCCCGCGGGACACCTCGGCCCCCGGCAGCAGGCGCGCCGCCTGCTCGAACAGGGAGGCGGTCGCCTGCTGGCGCGGCGCGGTGACCACGATCCGCCCGTGGCCCTCGGCGAGCAGGCGCGCGGCGGCGATGCCGAGGGCCGCCGACTTGCCGCGGCCGCGGTCCGAGGTGAGCACCAGTGGCCGCCGGCGGTGGCCGTGGACCACGTGCAGCAGGGCCTCCACCGCGGCCCGCTGGTCGTTACTGCGGCAGCCGTCGCCGCCGGGCGGCGCCAGGGCCACCGGCGGTCGCCGCAGCCCGGGCGGGGCGATCTCGGCCGGCGCCTGCACCAGCTCCAGCGCCGGCTCGGCGGCCAGGACCCGGGCCAGGCGGTCGAGGAAGCGGCCACCCACCTGGTCCGGGGTGGCCGGCCAGCTGGCGAGGCGTTCGCGTTCGGGATCGGCGAAGGCGGCCCATTGCTCGAGGGGCGGGGTCAACAGCAGCAGCCAGCCGCCGCCACGCACGCTGCCGCTGGCGGCACCGAAGGCATCGGCGTCGAACCCGGCGTGGGCGTCGAAGACCAGCAGGTCGAACTCGCGCCCCAGGTAGCGCCCGGCACGGGCCGAGTCGCTCGCGGTCACCCCCTCGGGCGCCCCCTGCCCCAGCCACAGTACCTCGGCACCGGCCGGCAGCCGCGCCGCCTGCGCCCGGCACCAGTCGGCATCACCGGCGAGCACACGAATACGGCGGGCAAGGGCGGGATTGAGGTCGGGCGGCGCGTTCACGGCTGCGATGTTAGCACCGTGCCAAAAGCAAAGGCGGCCTCATACAGAGACGACAAAAACATAAAGACTGCCTCACGCAGAGACGCCAAGGCGCAGAGAAAACACAAATAGGGTCTAAAGATGGGACAGAAGGGAGATATAGGGATAGAACTTGATGCCCTCACTCCGACCGAACTC
>CAZMMH010000378.1:0-2761 GCA_964567315.1 uncultured Gammaproteobacteria bacterium | reverse complement strand
CTTGCCCATGGGCGTGCGCACGAAGCGTTCGTAGTGACCCAGATCGAGGTCGGTCTCGGCACCGTCATGGGTGACGTAGACCTCGCCGTGCTGGAACGGGCTCATGGTGCCCGGATCGACGTTGATGTAGGGGTCCAGCTTGAGCAGGGTGACCTTCAGGCCGCGGGCTTCCAGCAATGCGGCGAGGGACGCCGAGGCGATGCCTTTCCCGAGGGAGGAGACGACGCCGCCGGTGATAAATACGAATTTTGTCATTATGTGCGCGCCGGCAAGTGAGGGATGGCGGGGTCCAGCGAAACCGCGCTAAAAGGTACCAGAATGGGGCCCGCGCCTCAACGCGGAAGGGACCCGCCAGCGGGGTAAAGCGCCCACCGCGCCCGCCACGGCGCGAAATTCGTCGGCCACCGCGAGCCCAGCCACCGCCGCCAGTTGGCCGTCGACATAGAGCAGCGGCAGGCGCGGTCGCAGCCAGGGCGGCACGCCCCACTCCTGAAACAGCTTCTTCAATGGATGATGGTGAGCACGGCCCGCCGGACGCAACCGCTCGCCGCCCCCACGGAAGGCCACCTCCAGCCGCGCCCCCGCCAGCCGCGCCGGCGCCAGCCCTGCGCCGTCGGCCCGGGCCCACTCCAGCCGTCCGAGACCGTCCGGCAGCTCCAACACCCCCTCACCGTCCCAGGTGAGCCGCAGCCCCTCAGGCAGCGCCGGCAGCGGCGGCAGGGCGAACAGCGCGCCGCGGTAGCGGTGCAGCTCAGCGCCCGGCCAGGCCACCACCGGCGCGGCGTCCTCCCGGACGCCCAGCAGGTCGGCGTCGACCCGCGCCAGGTGGGCCAGGTGCGGCAAGGGCAGCCCCTGCCGCTCCAACCAATGGCGCAGCAGGTTGTGGCGCCGGGCCGGCGACAGCCGGCGCAGGGCCGCCAGCGCCAAGCCCCCCGGCGCGTCTTCGGCCCCGGCGGCATCGAGGTCGGCCGCCGCCAGCTCCTCCATCAGCGCGGCCGCCTCGGCGCAATGGCCGGCGCTGCGGCTCAGGGTGCGGGCCACGGCGGGCCAGCTTGCGCGCAGCTCGGGCAGGATGGTGTGGCGCAGCAGGTTGCGCCGCAGCCCCGTGTCGGCATTGCTGGGATCCTCCAGCCACCGCAGGCCGTGGGCCTCGGCGTAGGCGCGCAGCTCGGCCCGGGCGAAGCCGAGCAGCGGGCGGCGGTGCAGCCCGGGGCCGAACGGCGCCGCCGACGGCATGCCGGCCAGCCCCTTGGGCCCGGCACCGCGCAGCAGCTGCAGCAGCAGGGTCTCCGCCTGGTCGTCCTGGTGATGGGCGGTGAGCAGGCAGTCGCCCGCCTCGAGACAGGCGGCCAACGCCGCATAGCGGGCGTGGCGGGCCGCCGCCTCCGGGCTCTCGCCGGACGCGGGCCGGCCGTCGACCCGGCGCAGTTCGAGCGGCACGCCCAGTTCCCCCGCGACCCGCGCACAGTGCGCTGCCCATGCGCCCGATTCGGAGTGCAGGCCGTGGTCGACATGAATGGCGCTCGCGGGCGCGCCAAGCCCCTCGCCGAGGGCGGCCAGTGCATGCAGCAGAACATGGGAATCGAGGCCGCCACTGAAGGCCAAGCGGTAGCGCCGCGGCGCCGGGTGGGCGGCGAGAATGGCGGCGAGGGCCTCTTGGGAGAACATAATTTTGAATTTTGAATCTTGAATTTTGAATTGAGGTGGATGCTGCGCATCCGGTCTTTAGATGTCAAACGGCCCGTGCGCCTAGCGCACTCCGCAATTCAACATTCAAAATTCACAATTCGAAATGCGCTCAGCCTTCCTTGTAGACGCCGAAGCGCATCAGGCGCTGGTAGCGGTCTTCGAGCAACTGTTCCAGCGACTTGCTCGAGAGGCGGTCGAGGGCCACGCCCAGGGCCTGCTTGAGGCCGGCGGCCATGACGTCGACATCGCGGTGGGCACCGCCCAGGGGCTCGTCGACGATCTGGTCGATCAGCTCCAGCTCCTGCAGGCGGCCCGAGGTGATGCCCAGGGCCTCGGCGGCGTCGGACGCCCTGTCCGCGCTCTTCCACAGAATGGATGCACAGCCCTCCGGGGAGATCACCGAGTAGGTGCTGTACTGCAGCATCATCACCCAGTCGCCGACACCGATTGCCAGTGCGCCGCCGGAGCCGCCCTCGCCCACCACGGTGCAGATCACCGGGGTACGCAGCTTGGCCATCTCGAACAGGTTGCGGGCGATCGCCTCGCTCTGGCCCCGCTCCTCGGCGCCAACACCGGGGTAGGCGCCGGGGGTGTCGATGAAGGTGAGCACCGGCATCCGGAAGCGCTCCGCCAGCTTCATCAGGCGCAGCGCCTTGCGGTAGCCCTCGGGGCGCGGCATGCCGAAATTGCGCAGGATCTTCTCCTTGGTGTCGCGCCCCTTCTGGTGGCCGATCACCATCACCGGGCGGCCGTCGAGACGGGCCACGCCGCCGACCATGGCCGGGTCGTCGGCAAAGGCGCGGTCGCCGTGCAGCTCCTCGAAGTCGGTGAACAGCCGGGCCACGTAGTCCAGGGTGTAGGGCCGCTGGGGGTGGCGCGCGAGCTGGAGATCTGCCACGGGGTGAGGTTGCCGAAGATGCGTGCGGTGAGCGCCTGGCTCTCCGTCTGCAGCTTCTTGATCTCCTCGGAGATGTTGATTTCGGCGTCCTCGCCCACGTAGCGCAGGCCTTCGATCTTGGCCTCCAGCTCGGCGATCGGCTGTTCGAATTCCAGGAAATTCAGATTCATATCG
>CAZMMH010000377.1:0-2764 GCA_964567315.1 uncultured Gammaproteobacteria bacterium | reverse complement strand
GCTTCAAGGAGTTCGCCGAAATCGCCGCCTGGCACCACGAACGCTGGGACGGCAACGGCTATCCCGATGGCCTCAAGGACGAGCAGATTCCGCTGCTGGCGCGGATCGTGGCCATCGCCGACACCTGGGACGCGATGACCGGCGACCGCGTCTACCGCGAAGGCATGTCGGCGGACAAGGCGCTGTCGATCCTCGAGCGGGAGCAGGATTCCGGGCAGTGGGATCCGGCCCTGGTGCGGACCTTCGTCGAGATGGTCCGCGGCGACCTGGAGGCCCGGGTCGAGGTGGTCGACGACATGTTCGGCGCCGAGGCCCCGGCCGCTTCCGGCGAAGGGGTCGTCTGATGCGGCTGCTGCTGGTGGAGGACGATCAGGCCCTGGCCGAGGGGCTGCGCAACGAGCTGCGCGCGGCCGGCTTCGTGGTGGATATCGCCGCTGACGGCGTGGAGGCCGAGTACCTGGGCACCGAGGAGCCCTACGACGGGGTGATTCTCGACCTGGGCCTGCCCAAGCGCTCCGGGCTGGAGGTGCTGGGCAACTGGCGCCAGGCCGGCAACAAGGTGCCGGTGCTGATTCTCACCGCGCGCGATGCCTGGTACGAAAAGGTCGAGGGCTTCAAGGCCGGCGCCGACGACTACCTGGGCAAACCGTTCCATGTGGAGGAGCTGATGGTGCGCCTGCAGGCGCTGCTGCGGCGCAGCCACGACCGTACCGGCGGCGAACTGCAGGAGGCCGGCCTGAGCCTGGACGAGGAGCGCCAGTCGGTGCGCACCGCGGGCGGCGAGGAGATCTCGCTCACCTCGATGGAGTTCCGCCTGCTGCGCTACCTGATGCTGCACCCGCGCCAGGTGCTCTCCAAGAGCCGCCTCACCGAGCACCTCTACGAATACGATCAGGACAAGGACAGCAACGTCATCGAGGTCTACATCAACCGCCTGCGGCACAAGCTCGGCCGCGACCTGATCCGCACCCGCCGCGGGCAGGGCTACGTGTTCGGCGCGGAGGAATAGGCCGAGGATGAAGCAATCCCTGCAGCTGCGCCTCGGCATCGGCCTGATGTTGAGCCTGGTGGTGCTGCTGGTGGTGCAGTGGGCGGTGGTCAGCCTGGCCATCCGCACGGTGGTGGAGGGCAACCTGGCGGCGCGCCTGGAGCACGACGCGGAAAACCTGCTCGGCGCCCTGACCATCACCGGCACCGTGGTCGACCTCGATCCCAAGCGGGTCGGCTCCCAGTACCAGCGGCCCTTCTCCGGCCACTATTTCCAGATCCAGGTGGGCGACCTGCTGGTGCGCTCGCGCTCCCTCTGGGATCAGGTGCTCGACACTCCCCATCCGGCGGTGGGCGATCAGGCCCAGGTCTTCATGAGCGGTCCCGAGGGGCAGCGGCTGATGGTGCGCAGCGCCACCTACCGCAAGCAGGGGCAGGTGATCACCGTGGCGGTGGCCGAGGACCTCAGCGGCGAGCGCAACAAGATCCACTACTTCCGGGTGATCTACGCCGTCTTCTCCCTCGGCATGCTGGGCCTGCTGATCCTGGTCCAGCAGGCCATCGTACGCAGCAGTCTGCGTCCGCTGAACGAGGCTCGGCGCAGCGTTTCGCGCCTGGAGCGGGGCGAGATCAGCCAGCTGGGCGAGGGGGTGCCGACCGAGGTGCGGCCGCTGGTGCGCGAGGTCAACCGCCTGCTGCGGGTGCTGGCCGAGCGCCTGGAGCGGTCGCGCAAGGCGGTCGGCAACCTGGCTCACGCGATCAAGACCCCGCTGATGAAGCTGCGCCAGCTGGCCGGCGATCCGGTGCTGCAGGCGCAGCCCCAGCTCGCGGCCCAGCTGGAGGGGATCGTCGCCCATCTCAACGCCCTGGTGGAGCGCGAGCTTAAGCGCGCGCGGCTGGCCGGGGCCACCAGTCCCGGCGCGCGCTTCCTGGTGGAGGCCGAGCTGCCGGGGCTGCTGGATGCCCTGCGCCAGATCTATCGCGAGCGGGGCCTGGAGATCGAGTGGAGCGCCGAGGGCGAGCTGAGCACGCCGTTCGACCGCGAGGACATGCTGGAGCTGCTGGGCAACCTGCTGGACAACGCCTGCAAGTGGGCCGCGCACCGGGTCCGGGTGCAGGTCGAGGGGGGCGAGGAGCTGCTGCTGGCGGTGGAGGACGACGGCCCCGGCTGCCCGGAGGAAGAACTCTCCCGCCTCGGCGAACGCGGCGTGCGCCTGGACGAGTCGGTGGCCGGCCACGGCCTCGGCCTCGGCATCGCCAGCGACATCGTGCACCACTACGGCGGCCACCTGGAGCTGGGGCGTTCGCAGGCGCTGGGGGGGTTCTCGGCGACCGTGCGCCTGCCGCTGCAGCGGGATTAGGCCGCCGCGCTCAGCCGTTGGCGCAGGCGAAGTTGATGTCGTCGTGCTGGGTGTTGCGTTCCCAGCGGTTGAACACGGCGCAGAACAGCTCGGCGGTGCGCTCGGCGTCGTAGACTGCCGAGTGGGCCTTGCTGTTGTCCCACTGGATCCCGGCCGCCTCGGCGGCGCGCGCCAGCACCGTCTGGCCGTAGGCCAGGCCGCACAGGCTCACCGTGTCGAAGGTGCTGAAGGGGTGGAAGGGGTTGCGCTTGATGTCGGCCCGGGCCAGCGCCGCGTTGACGAAGGCGAGGTCGAAGGAGGCGTTGTGGCCCACCAGGATGGCGCGGGTGCAGCCGTTCTCCTTGACCGTCTGGCGCACCGGGCGCAGCACCCGCTCCAGGGCCTCGCCCTCGGGCTGGGCGATGCGCAGCGGGTGG
>CAZMMH010000376.1:0-2773 GCA_964567315.1 uncultured Gammaproteobacteria bacterium | reverse complement strand
CGGTGCCCGGGCCGGCCAGACGCTCGGGCGATTCGCCCAGCAGGGCGCAGGCCAGCGCCGCCGCCGCGGTGGTGTTGGCGATGCCCATGTCGCCACCGATGAACAACCGGCAGCCGGCCGCGCGTGCCCGTTCCGCCGCGTCACGGCCGGCGGCCAGCGCCGAGTCCAGTTGCGCCGGTGTCATGGCCGGACCTTGGCAGAAGTTGGCGCTGCCGGCGCCGG
The DNA here is from genome assembly GCA_964567315.1 of uncultured Gammaproteobacteria bacterium. Lineage (GTDB taxonomy): Bacteria > Pseudomonadota > Gammaproteobacteria > CAZMMH01 > CAZMMH01 > CAZMMH01. Next base: position 2,551 of record CAZMMH010000376.1, on the reverse strand, counting down.
CCCGCTGGCTGACCACCCCAGGCAGTGGCCCCGGGTCGCCGGCGGCACCCACGTCCACCACCTCCAGCTCCGCCCCCAACTCGCGCGCCAGCACGCTGATGGCGGCGCCGCCGCGGGCGAAATTGCGGATCATCTCCACCGTCACCGCCTGGGGAAAGGCCGAAACCCCCTCCTCCGCCACGCCGTGATCGGCGGCGAAGACCACGATGCGCAGCGCATCCAGCCGCGGCGTCTCACGGCCCTGCAGCGCGGCGAGGCGTACCGCCAGATCCTCCAGACGGCCGAGGGCACCCGGCGGCTTGGTCAGGCGGCCTTGGCGCCCCAGGGCGGCGTCGCGGCAGGCCTCGTCGGCGCGCGGAATGGCAAGTTGCAGCCAGTCGGAAGTCACGAATGCGGATCCTTCAGGGTCAGGGGCAGACCGGCGGCGACGAAGGTCACCCGCTCGCAGCACTCGGCCAGCCGTTGGTTGAGGCGCCCGGCCTCGTCGCGGAAGCGGCGTGCCAGAGCGTTGTCGGGCACGATGCCCAGACCCACCTCGTTGGCCACCAGCAGGATCTCGCCTGGCAGGGCCGGCAGGCCGGCGAGCAGGGCCTCGCGCTCCTGTTCCAGACGCGCCTCGCCGGCGCCGAGCAGGTTGGAGAGCCAGAGGGTCAGACAGTCGACCACGATGCAGAGGCCGGCCGCGGCGTTGCCTTCAAGGGCCGCGGCCAGCGCCAGGGGTTCTTCCAGGGTGAGCCAGTGCTCCGGACGGCGCGCCCGGTGGTGGGCGATGCGCGCCTCCATCTCGGCATCGCCCGCCGCGCCGGTGGCGAGATAGAGCACCTCGAGCCCGCTCTCCACGGCGCGCCGCTCGGCCAGCGCACTCTTGCCCGAACGGGCACCGCCGAGGATCAGTTCCCGCACCGCTCAGCCTGCCAGGCCGGAAATCACCAGCAGTGCGATCACGGTCATCCAGGCGATCACCGCCCGCCATACCAGGCCCAGGGCCACCCGGACCCAATCGCTGCCATCGTCGGGCGCCGCCCCTTCCGGCGGCAGGCCAAGGGCCGCGTTGCCACTGTAGATCAGCACCCCGGCGTTGGCGTCGGCGATCGGCGCGCCGCCCCGGCGATGGCAGTCGCGCCAGGCCATTACCGTCTTCTCGAAATCCCCGGTCACCGCGAAGCTGAGCGCCGCGAGATGGGCGGGCAGCCAGGCCAGCAGCCAGCGCAGGCGGCTGGCGGCCAGGGCCAGTTCGCCGCCGGGGCCGCGCATGGCCCAGTCGGCCAGCTCGGCGGCGAGGCGGAACAACACCGCGCCCAACGGGCCGGCCAGGGCGAACCAGAACATGACGCCGAAGACCCGCAGGTTGGACTGCACCAGCACCGAATCCACCAGGGCACGCTCGCGCTCACCGGCGGGCTCGGGGGGCACGGCGCCGAGCAGGGCCTCGGCGGCGGCGGCCTCGCCCGCCTGGTCGCCGGCATCACGCGCCTTCAGATAGCTCTCCACCTCGACATCGAGGTCGCGGGGGCCGAGGGCGAAAAGGAATACCAGCAGGCCAAACAGCAGCGCCGGCAGGCCCGAGAGGCGCATGTCCAGCCCCCAGCTCACCAGCCCCACCAGCAGCAGGGGCGGGATGAGGATCAGCAGCACGCCGGCGGTGCCCTGGCACAGGTGCTCACCGAGGGCCTGACGCAACCAAGCGGCGTAGCGCTCGAACCAGCGCGGCCGCCGCAGCCACTGCAGCGGCAACAGGACGCGCTCCAGGAACAGGCCAAAGAGGATGGTGACGAGGGTCATGGGCGCTAAGTCTGTTGTCTCGCGTCGTCGCTTGCAAGCGCCGCGAGGGCCGTGTCCAGGCGGGACCAGTCGAAGGCCGGGCCGGGATCGCTCTTGCGTCCCGGGGCGATATCGCTGTGACCGGCGATGCGCCGCGGATCAAGCCCCGGATAGGCCGCCATCAGCGCCGCCACCACCTCGGCCAGGCGCGCGTACTGAACCGCCTCGTAGGGGATGTCGTCGGTCCCCTCCAGCTCGATGCCGATGGCGAAGTCGTTGCAGTGCTCGCGCCCGGCGTAGCGCGAGGCACCGGCATGCCAGGCGCGGCGATGGAACGGCACGTACTGCACCAGTTCGCCTTCGCGACGGATCAGCAGGTGGGCCGAGACCCGCAGCCCGGCGATCTCGCGGAAGGAGGGATGGTCCGCCGGATCCAGGCGGTTGCCGAACAGGGCGTCGATCCACGGCCCGCCGAACTCGCCCGGCGGCAGGCTGATGCCGTGAACCACCAGCAGATCGACCGCCGTGCCTTCCGGCCGGTCGTCGCAATTGGGCGAGGGGCATTGGCGTGCGGCGTCGAGCAGGCCGGTTTGCGGATCGACGTTCACGGGGCCTCCTCGGCCGGGGCCGCCAGGGCCGCCTCCAGGGCGGCGTCGAGGGCCCGGCGGGTGGCCTCGCTCTGCAGGCGACAATGAAAACGGCCGTCGCGGTAGAGGAACAGCGCCGGCAGGTGGAACACCTCGAACTCGCGGGTCAGCGCCAGGCTGCGCTCGGCGTCCACCTCGAACAG
>CAZMMH010000375.1:0-2774 GCA_964567315.1 uncultured Gammaproteobacteria bacterium | reverse complement strand
CGGGCGCGAGGTGGGCGGGCTGGCCAACCAGCTGGCGGCGCACATGGAACTTGCCCCGGCCAACGTGGACCGGGTGCGTGGCTTCTGGAACGCCTGCGCCATGGCCGACCGCCCCGGGCTGAAGGCGGTGGAGCTGTTCCGCGCCATCGAGGAGAAGCGGGTGCGGGCGGTCTGGATCATGGCCACCAATCCGGTGGTGAGCCTGCCGGAGGCGGACCGGGTGCGCGCGGCCCTGGCCGGCTGTGAATTGGTGGTGGTCTCCGACTGCATGCGTGATACCGATACCGCGGCCCTGGCCCACGTGCGCCTGCCGGCCCTGACCTGGGGCGAGCGCGACGGCACGGTCACCAACTCCGAGCGGCGTATCTCCCGTCAGCGCCCGTTCCTGGAGGCGCCGGGCGAGGCGCGCGCCGACTGGTGGATCGTCACCCAGGTGGCCCGGCGCCTGGGCTTCAAACGCCAGTTCGACTACGCCGGCCCGGCCGAGATCTTCCGCGAGCATGCGGCGCTCTCCGGCTACGACAACGACGGCTGCCGTGACTTTGACATCAGCGGCCTCGCCCGTCTCACCGATCACGCCTACGACGCCCTCAAACCGCTGCAGTGGCCGGTGACCGTCGCCCGTCCCCGCGGCACCGCGCGCCTGTTCGGCGCCGGCCGCTTCTTCACCGCCAACGGTCGTGCCCGCCTGCTGCCGGTGGCGGTCTCGGCGCCGGCCAGCGTCACCGACGACGCCTTCCCCCTGCGCATGAACACCGGCCGGGTACGCGACCACTGGCACACCCTGACCCGCACCGGCAAATCGGCGCGCCTCTCGGGCCACGTGGTCGAACCCTACGCCGAAATCCATCCCGCCGATGCCGCCGCGGCGGCGGTCGAGGAGGGCGGCCTGGTGCGGGTGGTCGGCCACCACGGCGAGGTGGTCGTGCGGGCGCGGGTCGCCGAGACCACGCCGCCCGGCAGTATCTTCGTGCCCATGCACTGGGGTGCGGGCTATGCAAGCCTGGGCCGGGTCGGTGCGCTGATCCCGGCCGCGGTGGATCCCGTTTCCGGGCAGCCGGAATCGAAGCTGGCGCCGGTGCGCATCGAGCCGTACCGCCCCGCCTGGCACGGCTTCCTGCTCAGCCGCCGGCCGCTCGCGCCGCAGGGCGTCAGCTACTGGAGCCGCAGCCGCGGCAACGGCTACTGGCGCTTTGAGCTGGCTGGCGACACGCCCCAGGAGGATTGGGGCGCCTACGCCCGCGGCCTGCTCTGCGCCGATGCCGCGGCGGCGGGTTGGGTGGAGTACCTGGACGCGGCCGGCCATCGCTACCGCGGCGCCTGCCTGGTGGACGAGCGGCTGGACAGCTGCATGTTCATCGGCCCCGAGCATCGCCTGCCGCCGCGGGACTGGCTGGCGGGGCTGTTTGCCGCCGGGCGTCTGAGCGACGGCGAACGTGCCGGGCTGCTCTCGGCGCGCCCGCTGGATCCGGCCGACGAGGCCGGCCGCACCGTCTGTGCCTGCTTCAACGTCGGCCTCGACACCCTGACCCGGGCGATTCGCGAGCAGGGGTTGGCCTCGGTGGCGGCGATCGGCGAGGCGTTGAAGGCGGGCAGCAACTGCGGCTCCTGCATCCCGGAGCTGCGCGCGCTGCTGGCGGAGGCCGGAAGCCAGGACGCGGCCTGAACGCTTCAGACCCGGTCCGCCCTCCCGTACACTAGGCGGTCCCATCGGACCGCCGCCACGCCGTGACAGAGAGACTCCAGGCCCTCGCCGACCAGCTCGGCCGCAGCATGCTCGTCGACCGCCACCGCCTGCGCAGTCGCTTGCATCGGCTGCGCCGTGGGGGCAAGGCGGGCGGGCCCGAGTTCGAGGCCCTGGCCGCCGAAATCGCCGCCTCCTGTGCCCGCTTTGCTGCGCGCGAGGAGCGGCGGCCGCGGCCCGAATACCCCGAGGAGCTGCCGGTCAGCGCCCGCCGCGGGGAGATCATCGAGGCGATCCGCGAACACCAGGTGGTGGTGGTGGCGGGCGAGACCGGCTCCGGCAAGACCACCCAGCTGCCGAAGATCTGCCTGGAGGCGGGGCGTGGCATCGGCGGGGTGATCGGCCACACCCAGCCGCGGCGGATCGCCGCCCGCAGCGTGGCCATGCGCATCGCCGGCGAGCTCAAGGGCGAGCTGGGCCACGCGGTCGGCTACAAGGTGCGCTTCTCGGACCGGGTCAGTCCCGACGGCTACATCAAGCTGATGACCGACGGCATCCTGTTGGCGGAGATGCAGGGCGACCGCTGGCTCAACCAGTACGACACCCTGATCATCGACGAGGCCCACGAGCGCAGCCTCAACATCGACTTCCTCCTCGGCTACCTCAGGCAGCTGCTGCCGAGGCGGCCCGACCTCAAGCTCGTCATCACCTCGGCCACCATCGACACCGCCCGCTTCGCCGAGCACTTCGGCGCCCCGGTGATCGAGGTCTCCGGCCGCACCTACCCGGTGGAGATGCGCTACCGGCCGCTGCTGGGCGAGGACGCGGACGACATCGACCGGGACCAGACCGGGGCGATCCTCGATGCGGTGGACGAGCTCTCCCGCGAGGGGCCGGGCGACGTACTGGTGTTCCTGCCCGGCGAGCGGGAGATTCGCGAGACCGCCGAGGCGCTGAGGAAACACCACCCGCCCCACACCGAGATCCTGCCGCTCTTTGCCCGCCTCGCGGCCGGCGAGCAGAACAGGGTCTTCGCGCCGCACGGCGGCCGGCGCATCGTGCTGGCCACCAACGTGGCCGAGACCTCGCT